>CAYVDZ010000600.1:0-2244 GCA_964450575.1 uncultured Opitutus sp. | reverse complement strand
GAGCGGAGGTGGCGAACTCCAAGCGGGCTCCGCGGGGTACGAAACCACCGGCACCGGCGTGTAATCCACTTTGATTCTAGGCCCGCCCTGTCCCAATTCGATCTCTGTGCCCGGTTCGATTTTCGCCCGGGCTACTTTTTGACCGCGTACAAAAGTCCCCGCTTTGCTGGCGTCGACCACCCACAACTCGCTTCCCTGCCATTCCAAATGCAGATGCTTCGCCGAGACGCCCTTGTCCCACGTGGCATCTAGCCGCAGCTCACAGCCACGGTCGGTACCGATTCCAACGGCGTCGCCGTCGAAGGTTTCTTTTTTTCCGCGGCCGAAACCGTTGAGTCGAGTAAGTGTGATTTTGGGGTTCATACGGGGAAGATGAAACTGGAGTGAATCGATCGGGCAGGACCTGTGCCAGCAAAGCGGGCGTTTGGCTATTTCGATATTAACGTCGAACGCCGCAGCAGCTCGATCGTGCGGATGAGAGTGGTCCGATGCACCATCTTGCCACCTCGTGAAGCATATTCCATGTTTCCCCCGCAAAAAAGCACGCCCAGTTTCAAAGAGCTGGACTGTCCAAAACCACACCCATCGACGCGCACTTCCCCCGAGGGCCGCAGTTCGCCGCGGCTGGTCGCCAGTTCCGCCCGCCCCTGTTTCCCCCAGCGAAAGGCATAACGCGTATTCTGCGTCGACACGATCAGTATATCGCCTACCGCGATCGATTGCAGATCGATCTCCGGCAGATTCCCGGCGACGTGGCCCGTAAGCAGCGCCATCCAGTCGCCACCGTCGCGCGGTGTGGCAGAGGTCCGGTCGATCATGCGGTCGCCTCCGGCATGAGCCGTGCCAGAATCACGGTGATGTTGTCCGGCCCGCCCGCGGCATTGGCCGACGCGATCAAGTCGGCGGCGGCGTGCTCCGATCCGTCCTCCAAGGCCGCCGCCAGCGCCACTTCCAACCGGTCTTTCAGCGGCCCGTACAGACCATCGCTGCACAGCACAAAACCATCGCCCGGCTTCCACTCGGCTTCGCTGATCTGGGGGAAAATCGGCGCGCCGTCCCCTCCCATCGCCTGCTCCAGCAACGATCTGAATTTCAGCCGCGTCGCCGCTTCCTCCGTCAGCTCCCCGCGGCGCACCATCCCCGCGCCAACACTGTGGTCTTCCGTCAGCTGCTCCATCTTTCCGCGGCGCCGGCGATAGATGCGGCTGTCCCCCACATGCCCGAGCGCCATCCGGCCATTCGGCAGGAGCCACAGGACCGACAGCGTTGCTCCCATGCCGAGCCAGCCCTGGCGCTCGCCGCCGCGTTTCAGCAGGGCAGCATGCGTCGCCACCAAGGCCTTTCTCATCGCCTTCGACAACTTTCCCCAGCCACGCGTGGTCGCAAGGTGCATTGCCACCTGCTCGACGCAAAACCGGCTCGCCTCCTCCCCGGCTTGGGTGCCCCCCATCCCATCGCTCAAGATCAGCAGCAGCCCGGCCCCGGGTAGTTCGACGCGAGCCGTCCTCACCGCCTGCGGACGCCCGTCGCTTAGAAGAAAAACCCCCCAGCTATCCTCGTTATTTTGACGCTTCAATCCGAGATCCGAGACCGCCGTCCACGCGCATAACGAACCTGGCGAAACCGTCGAGAGGGAACTGCGGTGTTTCAATCGTGTGAACATGAAGCGGGGCAGGAAGGGGAGGCCAGTGAAGCAGGAGAATTCTGATCGGGGTTGGAACCTGAAAACCAAATGGCATTTCCCATGCCATTCGGTCTCAGCCCACGCTGGAACAGGCACGGTGCAGTTCAATTCCTCTTTGGCCTCCAGACGAGGTTTCCGTTTTTCGCAAAAGGACCAATCAGGACCGGGTCCGCTGCTTTCCCGCCGTCCAGCTCGCTGGCGAGCGCTGCAGCGTCCGCCCGCCAATCAGCCCACGCCCACACCACCCGTCGACTCGATCCGTAGGGATATTGAATCAAAACCCTACAGTAGCACGCGGATCACGCGGATGGTCGCGGATCAAAACCTACAACTTAATCCACGGTCGGTTTGAACAGTAGGGGACGGAGGGAACAGCGAGCGAGGATAAGGAAAATCAACGTGTGGCGATGGCCCGCTGAGCGGATCGAGGTCTTCGTGCTCCAAATCTGAAACTCGAAACTCCCAACCCGAAACTCAAAACCGCATCGCCACCTGCATGCCACGAAAGCGAGCGGCTGCCCGGCCGCTCGTGGGGGCTACCGCCCCCACACCCCCGGCTC
>CAYVDZ010000599.1:0-3923 GCA_964450575.1 uncultured Opitutus sp. | reverse complement strand
GGTCGCCAGCAAGCATCTGGTGACGACGGTCACCGCCCGTATCAATGTCGGCTTCGGCAACGCGCTTTGCCTCCGCGGCGAGGGAGCGGGCCTCAGCTGGGACCGGGGCGTTCAGATGACCTGTTTCAGCGCGAACGAATGGCTGATCACTCTCCCCGAGTCGGCCCGCCCGATCGTATTCAAGTTCCTGATCAACGATGCCACCTGGAGCACGGGTTCCGACTATTCGGCGGTCCCGGGTACCAGCACCTTGTTGTCTCCGACCTTCTAAGGTCGGCCGCAACCAGGGGTGTCGCGCTCCCGCCATATCCACTTCGTGGATATGGCGAAACGCTTCGTCCGCGGGCGCCAAGGTCGCACGCTTCAAAACGTCAGGTCTTGAGGTAGCCCTGAGCTTGCGTTTGCCCGATCAGGCTGGCGCAAGCCCGAGGGATCAGAAACCGCCCGGATAAGTTATTTCGAGGTCGGTTAGGCCCAGTTGGTGGGTGAGACGCTGTAATTCTCGCCCGCCGCCGCAGAGACTTTCCCGCTTTGGGACCGTCTCTACCGCGGGTGCCGTTCAGCCTAAATTTTGCTGTTTATTTTAGCCACAGATTACGCAGATGAGCACGGATACAGAGGATTACTAATGAAGAGGCATTTAGCCGCGATTCACCGCAAGGTGAAGGGACTATAATTTATAATGCCTTGGTAATCTGTGCTCATCAGTGTAATCTGTGGTTTCAACGGCATTTCTAGCCGGCGGAATCGTGATCGGGATTCATCGTGAGCAGCCGCTCGCGCAGCATCACGGTGGCCGCATCGCGGTCGGCAAGTTGATCGGGCATGACGATTTCCCCGCGCATTCTCACGCGGGAAAAAGGTTTCGGCAGATAAAGGCGATCCCAGCTGCGTAATCGCCACGCGGATTCAAACTCGCCCCCGATGAGCAGGATCGGAGCGCGCGTTCGCCGCGCCACGATGACACCACCCGGTTTCATTTCATAACAGGGACCGCGCGGACCGTCCGGAGTGATCCCGATGTCGTGTCCCGCTCGCACCGTATCAACCAGCGCGGTCGCGGCTTCGCGTCCCAATCGGCTGCTCGAGCCGCGTACGGTCCGCACGCCGGCAAGCGAGAAAAAAGCGGTGAGCCATGCTCCATCCTGGCTTGCACTCACCAAAGCATACGCAGGCCGTCCGCCGCGGTAACGGCGCACAATTTCGGCGGCGAGAAACAGCCGGTTGTGCCAGAGCACCATCGCGATGGGCTGATCTGTTTTAGTATAGGCGCGGAGGTCGGCGGACGATGTGTCGAAGCGCAGACTCATTCCCCACAGGCGCATCAGCATGCCAAAGGGCCAGAGCACCGCCCGGCGCCAGCCGGAGATGCTATGTACCGGCGCCGGGGTCGGCGTTACGGATGCGGACGAAGAGGAGTTGGCGGACGACGCGTTCAGGCGTTCGGTTCTCGCTGAAACCACTCGATGCGCCAAGCGAAAGAAACAGGGTGAACCCACGCGCGGTTGACGCGCCGCCTTTTCGGAGGCACCAACCCGCGAATGCCTTCGACTCTTCCGCCTTGCCCGCACTTGCCGGTTCCCCCGGGCGGCCTCGACTGGCAGGCCCTGCATGCGTTTCGCGCCGGTGACCGCGGCGCGGAATTTTACTTCGCGTGTCTCGAGTATGGTCACGCGCTCTGGCAGCAAGGTTTCGCGGCGCGGGCACTCCTCTGTCTGGATCGGGCGCTCGGCGCGGATCTGACTGGCGAGGAGCCCGTTCTCCGCGAATTTCCCCTCCCGTATGCCGCGATGGCGTGGCTGATTGCGTCCACGCCCCCGGACCGCGCCGTCGGCAATCCCCGGGTTCACTTTCAACACTACGCCGACCGGATGAACGAACCTCGTCGGGAACAACGCCGCTGGCGAGCTTGGGGGTGCTGGGCGCTCACGCGCGCGGTTCGGCCAGATCTGCCAGCCGACCCGAAGCATCCCGTGATCGAGCCGACTCTGGCGGACGTAGAGGCGGGCCTAACCGCCCACGGTCACAGCGGGGAAGCGGCGCTGTGGTCGCGCGCCTTGCAATCCGCGCCCGTGGCCGCGCTCCGTCCGAAAAACGACGCCTTTCGATGCTGAGCGCTGAGGAGTGATCTTGAGTGGCGAACCGTGCCGTTATGGATGTAGCTTGCGGCAGATTATTTCAACCGCCGGACCGGACGCCGTTTGAGTTTTCGTGCCTGCAGGATCAACGTTCGTTTGCATATAGTCGGCGTCGAGTCGTAGCTCCTGCATTCCTTTTATGAACCCCGAAACGTATCGTTCGTACTGTGACTTGCCGCCGATCGCCGGGATCGCGACAGTGGCTGAGGCCGCCAAAATCGGCTTGTCCATCGACGAGTGCGTGAGCCGGTTGAAGCGTCATCACTGGGCGTTCCGCCGGCTCCACGAGATCTTCATCAAGCGCCTCACGGCCGAACCCATCTACGAGCTCAAAATGGGCTTCAGCCTTCACGCCCACTACTGTGCCGAGCACGCCGCGGCCTGGCGCACCCGGGTCGGGGAGATGCGCGAACCTCCGCTCGGCCTCGACGCGGTGCCGCATCCGGCCTTGGACGTGTTTTTCGATGAGATTCTCGCCGCTCCGGATACGCCGGCCCTGCTGGTGGGAGTCTACGAATACGCGCTGCCCGCCCTACAAGAAGCGCTGCAACGCCACCTCGTGGAAACCAACTGGCTGGTCGACCATCCGACGGTGCGGTTGTGCCGCTTCGCCCTGATCGAGGTGGAGGAGATGGTGGCCTACGGCGCCCGGTGCCGGTTGCAGCTCGTGGACGCCGATCGGCACGAAGCCCTCGGCGCCTGGACGACGGTGTTGGAGTCTTTGCTCGCCGCGGGTGGCGGGCTCGATGGCTCGGCGCCGGTGCTCGCTGTCGACGCCGCGGCTGAGGCGCGGCCGCGGATGTATTCAAAAACACCGTACATCTTTGCCCGTGAGCCGCGTCGCGACGAGCGATTCCCGGATCCGTATAACATGGGTGTGCATGCCGAGGCGTTTCTTTACGATGGGAAATTTCCGCCGGAGCCGAAGACGCTGATGATGTACTACAAGCGCCTGCGGGAAATCGATGTGCCGGAAATGATGGCCTCGATCATCGCGGAGACGCCGCAGAAACCCTGGGGCTATGCAGTCGACATGACGCGTCAGCTTTGGGATGAGGCGCGGCATGCGATGATGGGGGAGGTGGGATTTGTGCGCGCCGGCATCGACTGGCAGAAATTTGTGCGGGTGAATTTTACCTGGGCACTCGCTTTGAACACGCAGCTCACGCCGATCGAGCGGCACGCAGTGCTTTATTTTATCGAACAGGGCTTGATGCCGAGAACGGGCAAGCGGTTTGAATGGGAGGTCGGTTGCGCCTCGGGGGATGCCTTCTCCGCGATGATTCAGGATTACGATTGGGCGGACGAAGTGCTGCATGCGCGCATCGGCCGCGAATGGTATGTGAAGGGGATGGGCGACCAAAAGCAGGCGATCGACTACGGCGATGCCTGCTGGTCGAAGGTGCTGATCGACTGGCAAAAATATCGCACCACCGGACTGACCCGGCACGAGAACTGGTGGCCGGCGCTGTATCAGGAATGGTGTGACGTGCACGGCCGGCAGCCCGATCCCGCGGTGCTGGCGTATGCCACGACCTACGAAACCGCCCGTGCCGACCTGCGCGAACTCAGTGTATCCGGCTAGAGGCAGATTTCTTATAGCCTCGGCGTTTCCAGCCCGATTGACTTGGCGAGCTTAAGCTGGCGTTGGTCGAAACTGAGAAATCGTTTGCTGCCGAGTGTAATGGCCAGGGCGACGTGAAGAATGTCGAGGCTACGGGTTCCGAGCTTTTCGGAGTAGGTTGCGCTGAGTCGCTCGGTTTCGAGCAGTACGTTCGACTGGAT
>CAYVDZ010000598.1:0-3928 GCA_964450575.1 uncultured Opitutus sp. | reverse complement strand
GAGCGCGCCTCGTCCAATTCCCAACTCTTCCTCTGGCCGCATGAGCTGAACGCCAACGGGATGTTTATCGCAGCATGGAAGCGGAAATCCTGACCACGAAAACCACGCGAGCCCGGGCCGAAACTGGCGGCGGCGCGATCCCGCTCGATTGCCGCCCTGGGCCGAGCCTTTCGCGATGAAGAAGATCTCTGCAACGACAGTCCGCGCCGACTTCAATGACCTGATCTCGGTCGTGCATTACACGCGCGCCGCCCACGAACTCGGACTGTGGAAATCGGAGCGCGCGGTGATCGAGCGTTTTTTCCCCGACCGCACGGCCTCGCTCCTCGAAGCCGGCTGCGGCGCGGGCCGCGTCACGCTCGGGCTGTGGGAAATGGGATTCCGTCATCTCACCGCGTTTGATTTCGCGAAAGAGCTCGTGGACCAAGCCCGCAGCCTCGCGATCGAGCGCCACGCCGAGGCGATTCGTTTCCTCCACGCCGATGCGACCAAGCTTTCCGTTAAGCGTGACCAGCTCGACGCGCCGTTCGGCGGGGCCTTGTTCATGTTCAATGGCCTGATGCAGATCCCCGGACGCAAAAACCGGCGCGCGGCATTAAGCAAAATCCACCGGGTCTGCGCACCCGGCGCGCCGCTCCTCTTTACGACTCACGATCGCGAGTGGTCGCCCTCGGAACGCGCGCAGTGGAGGCTCGAAACCCTGCGCTGGGTGCGCGGTGATCAGGATCCCCGCCTGGTCGAGTTCGGTGACCGCTACTTCGAGGACGAAGCGGGGCGCACGTTCATGCACCTGCCGGATCGCAAGGAAATTCTGGAGGACCTCGCCGCGACTGGCTGGGAGCACAGTTTCGATTCCTTGCGCCGGGACATCGCGAGGGAATCCCCGGCCGTTCGCGACTTTTCCGACGAGTGCCGTTTCTGGGCCGCGCATCGGGGTTGACCGGGGCTGACGCGCTCCAGTCGAAGATGGCAACGGAGAGACTGCCGTTCGAACGCCCGCTTATCCGCGCTCGTTCTGCACGGCGGCCAGCTTGATCCAGAATTGCGTGCCCTTGCCCGTGACCTGCCGTCTCATTCCACGTGAATGAAACCGCGGCGCATCGCTTCGCGAACCGCTTCCGCCCGATCGGAGACATCGAGTTTGCGGAAGAGGCTTTTCAAATGCGTCTTCACTGTATCCTCGCCGATTCCCAACACGTCCCCGAGCTCGCGGTTGCGCAGACCTTTACCGAGCAGTTCCAGCAGCTCCGTCTCGCGGCGGGTGAGCGGCGTACCCGTATCATGTTCATGCAGACGGACCGCCACTCCTTTGGGCAAATAACGCCGTCCAGCGTGGATCTCCCGAATCGCGTCCACCAACTCATCTTCCACCACACTCTTGAAAAGATATCCCATCGCTCCGGCCGCGAGCGCCTGGTGTATATCTTCGTCACCGTCATAGTTTGATATAACGAGAACGCGCGATCCAGGAAACTCCGCCCGGATCGCGCTCGTGAGACGCGGGCCGGTATCCTCCGGCAAACGCATGTCCATCAGCACGACGTCCGGCCGATGCTTTCGAAAGAGCTCCAGCGTTCGCGGCCCACCTTCGGCTTCAGCCACCACCTTCATGTCAGGGTGCTGATTGATGACCGTGGTCATGCCGACCCGCACGAGCGGATGGTCATCTACAATCATCACCTTGATCAGTATCCGCATTGTCATGACGGCGAAGGCTGCGCGGTTATCCCGGCGGTTTCCACTGCGGACGCAGCAACCGGGCGCTCTGCCGCACCGGGCGCTTCTGCGGCGCAGGGGGCGGTGACCACCACTTCGGCACCGTGCCCGACCCTGCTGTTGATTTGAATCACACCCTCGATTTCACGGACCCGTTCGCGCATACCAATCAACCCAAAACCCCCGCTGGAACGTTCCAATTGCTGGAGAGGATCGAAGCCCACGCCGTTGTCGCTCACGCGCACCACGATCTCAGTCGAGCGAAACTCCAGCGTGGCCACGATCGCATCCGCCTGGCCATGTTTCACCGCGTTGGTGATCGCTTCCGTCCCGATGCGCAACAGGTGCTGCTCGAGTCGGACCGGGAATGACCGGGCCTTTCCGATCACACGCACCTCCACCGCCAGGTTACTCGAGTAATTCCAGGAATTCGCGACACGGTTCAATCCGGGGATCAATCCTTCGTGTCGCGCGGGCAACGTTTCCGACCGCAATTCCCGAATCGCGTTTCGCGCCAGGGCTCGACTGTGCCGCAGCATCTGCCGCGCAAACTGCAGACGCGAGTGCACTCGCTCCGGCGCTTGGGCAAGATCCGTCTCCATCGCCTTCATCTGCAGCGATAATCCCGTCAAACCCTGCTCCAGTGTATCGTGCAGTTCGCGCGCGATTCGTCCCCGTTCTTCCAATGCGGCCGCGTGGCGCGCCTGCTGTTCGATGACGGTTCGTTTCCGCCCGATTTGTCGACGCAATGCCCAGACCCAACCCGCCGCCGCCAAAAGCACGATTCCAGTGATCGCAAGGGCCCGCCAGAGCCGTTCGGCGGTCCACCACGAAGGCGCTTCCACCACTTGCAAATCCGCCAGCTCCGCGCTCGGTTTACTCAACCTGCGTGCTCGCCAAGAAACCTGCCGGAGCAGTAGCCAAGAGAAAGCCGGGAACTCGAAAATCGAGGACTGACACTTTGGGCTCCGGCCGTACCTTTCGGTTCCGAAGCCCGTTTTGATTTAACGATGAACCCATTCCTGCGCCGCCTCGTCGCTTTCACCGCGCTGCTCTTCGTTTTCTCCCCGGTGCGCGCGGCGTCGGCGACGGACCGTTCTTCTTCGTCCAGCTCAGCGACCCGCAGCTCGGGATGTTCACCGAGAACAAAGATTTCGCGCAGGACACCGCCAACTTCGAGTTCGCCGTCGTCGCGGCGAATCGCCTCAAGCCCGCCTTCGTCGTCGTCACCGGCGACCTCGTGTACAAGCCCGGCGACTCCGCGCAGATCACGGAATACAAACGCATCGCCGCCAAGATCGACCCCACGATCCGCGTCTACCACATCGCCGGCAACCACGACGTGCAAAACGTCCCGACGCCCGCGAGCCTCGCCGCCTACGAAAAAGCCCACGGTCCCGACCGCTATTTGTTTCGCGAGGGCAGCGTGACGGGCAGCGTCCTCAACTCCTCGCTCATCCATTCGCCGCAAGGGGCGCCCGACCAGCTCGCCGAGCAGGAGCGTTGGTTGCGCGCGGAACTCATCAAGGACCGGGACGGCGGCGCGCGGCACAGCGTGATTTTCCAACATCACCCGTGGTTCCTCGCGAGCGCGACGGAGGCCGACCAGTATTTCAACATCCCGCTCGTGCGCCGCGCGCCCTACCTCGCGCTCTTGCGGGAATTCGGCGTGAGATACGTCTTCTGCGGGCACTATCACCGCAACGCCGTGGCCACCGCCGACGGCCTTACCAACATCACGACCGGCCCGGTCGGCAAACCCCTCGGCGGCGCCCAATCGGGCCTGCGCGTCGCCATCGTGCGCGACACCGGGATCGAGCATCGTTATTATTCACTCGGCGAGTTGCCGCTGCGCATCGACCTCTCGCCCTCGCCGGAAAAGAAAGCGCCGCCCGCGCCCGCGGCGAAATAGGCTAACCGCGATCCCCATCCGCCACACCCTCGAGCAACGTAGCGCCATTTGGGGCGGACCCGGTCGGTGCGGTTCACCAAAGCCCAAAGCGCGAGGCGAAGGGGCAGGAATCTTGGAACGTTCCCTGAAAATCCGGTTTCCTTCGAACTGTTTCCCGCTGACAACGCCGAAACGGCGGATGCGGCAGGCGGACGGGACCTCGGCGAGGAATGGTGACGTTTCGCTCAACCTTCCGGTTGCACCTTCTAGTAAACGTAGTCAGGTATCGGAATGTTCAAAAAAATTCACCCTTACCGACAA
>CAYVDZ010000597.1:0-3946 GCA_964450575.1 uncultured Opitutus sp. | reverse complement strand
CGTCCTGAACCGGCCGTATCCGTCCCGAGCGCGAAGGCCACCAAACCGGTTGCCGTCGCCACCGCGGAACCACTGCTCGAGCCCCCGGGAATAAGGTCGGCGCGAAATGGATTCCGCGGCACACCATACGGCGAGCGCACGCCCACCAAGCCGGTGGCGAATTGATCAAGATTGGTTTTTCCAACCGGCAGGGCGCCGGCGTCAAGCAGGCGTTGCACCACCGCGGCGGAGACCGCGGGGGTGTAACCAAATTCTGGACACGCCGCGGTGGTCGGCGTGTCGGCCAGATCAATGTTGTCCTTGATCGCGAACGGCACGCCATAGAGCGGCTGCGACGTCCGCCCGCGTGCCTCGATGCGATGCGCATGAGCGAGCAGATCCCCGCGCGTAAGGCGATGAATCCACACCGCCGG
Source organism: uncultured Opitutus sp. (assembly GCA_964450575.1). GTDB lineage: Bacteria > Verrucomicrobiota > Verrucomicrobiia > Opitutales > Opitutaceae > ER46. The sequence goes on along the minus strand of CAYVDZ010000597.1, from coordinate 3,533 downwards.
ATCCGCCAGCGCATCGATCCGGCGCAGGATTTCGTCCACCAGCAAGGTCGGCGTACACGTGCCGGCAGCATAGGCCTGACGCAACGAGGCGAAGTCAAAACTCAGAGCTTCGAGGGGCACCGGGTGAGCGGACGTGGGGGCGGTTGCGGGAGCGGTCATTTCAGCGAATCGCATTGACCAGTTCCCCTTGGTTGACGGCATGCGCGACCGGAGTGAGCGGCGCCGGCGTGACGACGGGCGCAAATCGTGCGCAGCCGGCGAGAAAGGCCGCCATGAGCACATAACCAATCGCCACACCCGGGCTCTGCGCCACGCCGATGCGTTCTCCATGCATCAGCCCAAAGAATGTCAGCCCCGCCGCTCCGGTGGCAAACGCCGCGGCCCGCCAGAGCTGGCGGTCGATGATGAAGACCGATATCGCTCCGAGCATGAGGCCGCCGAGAGCCGCTCCACCGCCAAGAATCTCGAGTCCGTGCAGGAGCACGCCTTCACCCGCCATCCGGTCGAGCAGTTCCGGGGAGATCGCCACTCCGGCGGCCGAGAGTGAGCCTTTGATCAGCGTCGTAACCCACGCCGCGATGTGCGGGACGATCGCGACGACCACCGCCGGTGCATGGCGGTGCGGTGATTCGGAAAACGCCTGAGAGCCCATCAACATGCCTATATATAAAAGGATGGGTAGAATTGCGACCACTGGCACCAGCGCAAGCATCACGGACACGGTGCCGAGCCAGCACAGCGCGATCACCATTACACCCGTGGCCAGCGAGTAACCGATGCGCCCTCCCATCGCCTTCCATCCCGGATGGCCTATATACACCGCGAGGATAAATGGATTGCCCATCATACAACCGATCATGCTGACTACTCCGTCCGCCACAAGCACGCGCGTCGTCGGAAAACTGTCGCCGCTCGCCGCCGCGCTTTCGACATTATCGATCGCTTCGACGAGGTCGTAGATGCCGAACGGAATCGCCGTCACCAGCAACACCCCGAGGTATTCGAACCCCGAAAACACATGCCCTTCCGCCGGGATCGGCACGCTGAAACCAAAGTGGGTGAACGATGCGGTCAAACCAGCGAGGGAGAGGCCGCCGAGATTCAGATCGAAGAGATTTGAGCCCCACGCGATGAGCGTCCCCACCGCCATCGCGATGAGTCCGGCAGGGAGTCCGCGGAAATAACGGACGCCGCCAAACCAGCTCACGAGAAGAATGGCGAAGCAGACGAGGCCGATCGCCGGAGTGAGAAACATCTGCAGCGCCGGCCGCATGGAGATGAAGGTTATGGATACACCCGCCAGTGTGCCCAGCAGCGCGGCCCGCGGGGTGACTTTGCGGACCCAGCGTCCGAGAAATCCACCGATCACGAGGACCACGCTTTGGATGAACACCCAGGTCAGCCCCGCTTCCCACGCTTTGATCGGGTCACCGGTTTGCAGTTTGATCGGCAGCATCACGACGAAGACGCAGATGAACATGTGGCCGACACCGGGTCCCGACGGCAGCGCGCACACATCGTTACGCCCGGTTTTTTTTGCCAGGTCGTACGCCAGGTACGCGTAGTAAAAGGTGGAGAGACACAGCATCAGGCCGACTGCAGGAAGGATGCGTCCGAATACGAGCGCGTCCGGCATCTGGAGCACGAAACGGAGCAGGCCCGTGAGCGTGAGAACGTTGACGAGAATGTTGGTGCCGAAACCGAAGAAGGCATTCCAGTCTCCGGGGACCCAAAGCCTGGGCCGTGTAGTCGTAATCATGAGCGGGTAGGGGTTCGCATGTTCGGGCGGCGGAAGACGGTGACCGTGACGGGCGTTAGCGGAGGTGCGGCAGAACCGCGTCGGAGTTTGCCACCCAGCCGAAAATGCCGCCTTGGGCGGAAATCATTTCCAGCGCGGTCGCGTGAAAGGCGGGGAAGTACGATCCTACGCAGTCGGCAAGGACCAGGCAGTCGTAGCCGCGATCATTGGCTTCACGCACCGTGGTGTGGACACAGACCTCGGTCGTGACGCCGGTGACGATGAGTTGGCGAATGCTCCGCGCTTGCAGATAGTCGTGAAGGCCAGTGGCCCAAAACGCGCCCTTGCCCGGCTTGTCGATCACGCGTTCTTCCGCGGTGGGATAGAGTTCCGGGATGATAGCATGGCCTGCTTCGCCGCGAATCAGGATGCGTCCCATCGGGCCGCGATCGCCAATGGTCAGGCTGCTGCGGGCCCGCGTGCGCTTGGTTTCGGGGAGATCTGATAAGTCCGGCAAATGGCCTTCGCGCGTATGCACCACGGTGAGTCCGGCGGCGCGCCATGCGTTGAGCAGGCGTTGGTTGGGATCGATGGTGCGACGCAGGAGGGAGACGTCATTCCCGAGCGTTTCGCCGAAGCCGCCGGGTTCGAGGAAGTCGCGCTGCAGGTCGATCATCAGCAGCGCACAGTGCTTCGCGTAGAAGGGAAACGGATACGGCTCAGCCGTGATCTCGACGCGCCCGGCGAGTGACTCGGCGGGAGGCTTCATGCGGCAAGGCGTGCGACGGGCGCGGAACAGACACCCGAGGCTTCGAGGATGCGGGCGGCCCGCAGGAGTGCCGTTTCGTTCCAAGGCGCGGCAATCAGTTGGACCCCGATTGGTTGCGGACCGGCCGGATGCACCGGCGCGGCCACGACAGGTAGGCCGATGAAACTGATCGGTTGCGTATAGAGTCCGAGGTTGGGACGCACCGGCATTTCCACGCCTTCGATGGTCATCGTTTCCTGTCCGAGGAGCGTGGCCGGAACCGGCGTGGCCGGTGCGAGCAGGATGTCGACGTGACGGAAAATCTCCGCGACTTGGGCGCGATACCAGGAACGAAATTTTTGCGCCTGCACATACCACGCGCCGGGCATGAGTGCGCCCGCCAGGAAACGATCGCGGATCCCGGGATCGAAGTCCGCCGCCTGCGTGCGCAAACGGTCGAGGTGGAGGTGCCCCGCCTCGATTGCAGTGATGATAAACGCCGCGGCGCGGGCTTCGGCGACCTGCGGCAACTCGACGTGGCGGGTAAATCCGGCGCGGAGGACGGACGCTACGGCGGCGACGGCCGAGTGCGCTTGGGGGGGACAATTCTTCTCGAAGTAGCCTCCGAGCTGCGCGACGCGCAGCTCGCCTAGGCCCTCGTTGAGTCGCGCACTCGCGGGTTCGACCGGTCGCAAGGTGCAAGCCGGGTCGCGCGGATCGGGTCCTTGCATCGCGTCATAGGCCGCGGCCAGGTCGGCGACCGTGCGGGCGAAGGGACCGATATGATCGAGACTGGCGACAAACGGAAAGGTGCCGCCCCGCGAAAGCCGCCCGTAAGTCGGCTTCAAGCCCCAGATGCCGCAGAACGAGGAGGGCACGCGAATGGATCCGTTGGTGTCCGTGCCGAGGGCGATAGGGACAAGTCCGGCCGCGACGGCGGCACCGCAACCTCCGGATGATCCGCCGGCGGAACGTGCGAGATCTCGCGGGTTGCGCGTCGGTCCATCGTGCGCGTTATCGGTCACGAAGTCATAGGCGTATTCGCCC
>CAYVDZ010000596.1:0-3947 GCA_964450575.1 uncultured Opitutus sp. | reverse complement strand
TCTCCCCACCACCCACCCGTCTCTCACCGATACTCGATCCACTCCGTCGCGGAATACTGCTCTGTCAGCCCCTCCACTTCGTCCTCATGGAACTCGGGCCAGGGCGTGCGCTGCACGGACGCGGATAAAGCCGCTGCCAGCGCCTCGACGAAGTTTTCTTGAAACTGCCACCACTCCACCGCTTCGCCTCCCGCGGCCTTCCGGGACACCGAACCCTGAAACAGCAACCCATGTTTATTCCGCTTCTGTGCCGCCCCCGCGATCTTCGCGCCCGTGATCGCGTGCACCACGTCGAATGCTTCCGCCCGTTGAAAGCACACGCCCGCCGGCCCGCCGGCCTCCGCGCGTTGTTGTAACAATAACCCGGATACCGTCGATCCCCCGCCCGTCACCCCGGCCGTCCCCGTCGCTGCGCACGGCTTGACCCGTGCCGCCACACCTTGCCGGCGCAACGCCGCCGCGAGCGCTTCATGCACCCGCTGGTAAGTGTCCGCCGCGCGCAACTCCTCGAACGCATGCCCGCGTGGAATCACCAACGCGTACGTCCAATCATTCCGATGATCGACGATCCCGCCGCCCGTCGGTCGCCGACCCAGGTCCACCCGCTCCTGCCCGACGAGTTGCTCCCGGACGAACGCGATCTTCTGGCCGTAACCAAAGGTCACCGCGGGACCACGCCAGGCGTAGGGCCGAAATCGCACGGCCGCCGGTTGCGGATACCGCTGCAAAAGCAGGAAATCCACCGCCATATTTTCCGCGGCACCCGCCGTCCGCGTCGGTAATAAATGGAAGAGCGTCACAAAAATCGGTGTATCCAAAAAATGGATCTAGGCCTGACTGAAATACCACCCCCGGAAGGGGGCGGGCACCTGCAACTCGTCCATTTGTTCCGCGATCGTTTGCGCTCGCGTCTTCAACTTCGCAGCCAGCGGCCCGATCACCAGCTTCAGGGAAGCTTGGCGCCGTCCGGCCAGCTCCGGCTTCCCTGCCCGCGTGACCGCCATGAGCGGAGCCTGCTGCTCATGCAACTTGAACCGCTCGCGCACGCGCAGTCCGAGGGCATGACGCGAGATCGGCTCCGCACCCGCCCACTGTTGAACGCCATGAACATCCCGGCGCTCGCACAGCTCAACCATGACCTCCGCCAGATTTTCCGCCGTGCAGGTCTGGCGAATCTCATCGGTAAAGAGAGTCGGCGTTCGTCCCGCCGCCCAATCGGCAAAGAGTCGTTCATGCAAGCTGCGCTGGCCGGCCGCGCTGTTACCCATCAACAGCGGCGCCCGCAGCGTCACCGCCAGCGTCCCGGCATTCGCATTCACCGCCGTTTCACTCGCCACCTTCTGCCGGCCATAAAGATTGATCGGCGACACGGGCCCATCAGCCGCGTACGGCTTGTCGCTGGCGCCATCGAAGACCTGCTCCGAGGAGAGATGCACGAGGCGCGCGTTCACGTGATGAGCCAGCCGCGCCAATCGCGCCGGCAGAGCCACATTCAACGCGTCCGCCCGGGCGGGATTCACGTCACACTGCTCGGGCACGGAAACCGCCGCACAGTTCACGATCGCATCCGGAAACGCCTCCAACACCGCCGCCGTGGTCGCGGCTTCGTCCATCAGATCAAGTCGGAGCGTTTTCGCCACGCCCTCAAGCTCGCCCACGTACGACCCGACCACTCCCACCACCCGATGCCCCCGGCGTTTCGCCGCCCGGGCAAAGGCCGATCCCACCAACCCGGATACCCCCGTAACAAAAATTGTCATACAAAGAGTTCCGGCACCAGATGCCATCGCACCTGCCAGAAGCTTCCGCCACCATCGACCGCCAATGCCGCACAGGTGTTCATCACCACGACCGGGCGGGAGATTTTGCCGGCGATAAGAAGGGAGGCGAGCGCTCCGAGATGAGGCTCGTGGCCGATCACCGCAATTGAACGCTCACTCTCGATCAAAGCAGTCGCAATGACATGAGGGTCCGAGTCCGACAACAGCCCCGGCATTTCCCGCAGAGAGTGCGTCAACTTCAAAGGCCCGGCCAGCAGCATCGCGGTTTCTCGCGCCCGCACCAGCGGACTATGCCAGATCTCATCAGGCGTGAAATCTCCGCCCTGGCTCAAAAACCCGGCGAGCCGCGTGACCTGGCTCCGCCCCTTGCTGCTCAGCGGGCGGGCGTAATCCGGGACCAAATCCACCGCGTGCGCATGGCGGATGATATAATGCTGCATAAGAGAAAATCAGGACCCGTTCCCGCCGTGCGCAAGCTCAGGCATCGAGCAATTTACGGGCAGCCCGGAGGAGTTCACCCAGGACAAAGGGCTTGTGAATGCAGCATTGTCGCTCGGCCGACATCCACCCCACCGGCATCTTGAAATCACGCTGGCTGGTACAGAGCACCCGCAGCCCGCGGTTATCGTTCAGGAGCCGCCGGGCGGCCTTCTCGCCGTCACCCGAAAGACTGGCGATCAACAGGTGCACCGAACCCACCGGCCGCTCCTCCCGCGTCCATTCGGCAAAGGATTTAGCCGCCATCACCCGATAACCGTCCGCCGTCAGAATTCCGGCGACCATCTTGCGAACGACCTCGTCCTCTTCAATCAACACCACCGACTCCGTTCCGCGCAACGAGGGCAACGGTGTGATCGGCTCCGGCGCGACATCCAGCGGATCCGACACCGCCGGCAGCAAGATCTCAAACGTGGACCCGACCCGCAATTCACTTTTAACCGTAATAAAACCGCCGCTCTGCTGCACGACGCCATACACCAGCGCCAGGCCGAGCCCCGTGCCCTTGCCTTCCGGTTTCGTCGTGAAAAAAGGCTCGAAGAGATGCTTCTGCGTCTCTGCATCCATCCCGGTCCCATTATCCGATACGGTCAGGGCTACATATCGTCCGGGAATAATCTCTGGGCCACGCCGGACCTCCCCGGGCGCAACCACGCGGTTCGCGGTTCGCACCACAATTCGCCCCTGCGCCTGCAGTGCATCCCGCGCATTGAGCACCAGGTTGAGCAGGACCTGTTGAAACTGCGCCGGATCGGTGCGCACGTTCGCCAGATCGCGCGCCAACTCGAGCCGGAACTCCCCGGCCTGACCCAATAGCCGGCGCACGATTCCGGCGTTTTCATGCGCCAGCGTATTCAGATTGATGACACGTAAATTCAGCGGCTGGCGCCGGCTAAAGGCGAGCAGCTGCTGGGTGAGCGCAGCCGCCTTTCGTCCGGCATGATGGATCTCCGCCACCTCCCGCATCGCCTGCGGATTGGCCGAAACGTGCGCCGCGAGCATCTCGCAGTAACCATTGATGACGGAGAGGAGATTGTTGAAGTCATGCGCGACTCCGCCCGCCAGGCGACCCACCGCATCCAACCGCTGTGAATGCACCAATGCTTCCTGCAGCCGGCGCTTTTCGGTCTGATCCCGGTACGTGGCTACAATGTGCGTCACGCGACCGCCCGGGCCGGGCAGCGGGTTGAAACTCCAGGCCGCGCTAATCAGGCTGCCATCACTTCGAACGAGAAAGCCCTCGCCCACCAAGGGTTCGCCGCGCTGCTCCGTTCCCAGCCAGCTCCGCAAGCGGACGATTTCAGCGCGGTCTGCGTGCAACAACCCATGCGGCCGCCCGACCAGGTTGCGCGCGACATGTCCCGTCATTTCGCAAAAGCTCGCGTTCACAAACACGATCTTGAGCCCATGCGGCGACCGCCCCCGCTCGGCAATAAACACCCCTTCACTCTGCGCCCGCAGTGCCGCCGCGAGCAACGCCGCCGGCACGCGGCCGACCTCCTGCTTGCCCATGAACCGAGAGGAACGCTTCGAAGCCAACACGCCGCCAGCACACAACGCCGGCGTGCGCGCGAACAGCAAAAAAGCATGCGAAGGCGCCCGCACGGGCGAATTGCCCGACGCGTCCACCGGTTTGGCGCCAACACCTTGGCGCGGCGCGGCGTGCAG
>CAYVDZ010000595.1:0-3959 GCA_964450575.1 uncultured Opitutus sp. | reverse complement strand
TCCTCTTCGTGACCCATGCTCTCGTGGGCGCGGTTGAACTCGGTACGGACGGCTGGATCGCCAACATCACGGGGAATCTCTTCACGTCCGAGCAAGGTAAGTGGCTGCTCATCTGGACCTCGGCGGTCATGTTTACGCTGCGTTTCTCGGCTCACTTCATTGAAACCAAGCTCGGACTTTCGCCGATTTCATTGCTGTTCGTTTGCTCTATTCTGGCATGCGTCGGACTCCAAATGACCAGCGGTGTGCAAACGGTCGCCATGGCGTTTGTGGCCCTCACGATTTATGCGGTCGGCAAAACCTTCTTCTGGCCCACGATGTTGGCCGTCGTCTCCGACCGCTATCCCGGCACGGGCGCCGTTGCGATCTCCGTCATGGGCGGCATCGGCATGCTGTCAGCCGGTCTAATCGGCGGACCCGGTCTCGGCTATGGCAAGGATCGTTTCGCGGCTGAGACATTGCAGCAGACGAACCCGGCGGTGTATGCCGAAGCGCAGGCCGCTCAACCCTCGAAATTCCTTTTCTTCGCTCCGGTTCGCCCGATCGACGGCAAAGTTCTCGCCGAGGCGAAGGAAGCCACCGTCAAGACGGACGCTCAAAAAGCGATCATCTCCGCCGACCAGACCGGTGACCGTCGGACGCTCAAGGCCGACTCCTACATTCCTGCGATCATGGCGCTGATCTACCTTGGAATGCTCATCTACTTCAAAGCCATCGGCGGCTATCGTACGGTCCACCTTGCCGGTACGTCCGCCGCGAAGGTAGCGGAGCCTAGCGCCGCGAAGGTCTAACGCACTTGCGGGACCTCGCAAAACAAAGGCCGCGCTCCGTGAGGAGCGCGGCCTTTTTGCTGGCTATTCACCGGAAGGGACAATCTCCGGCGCATGTCGTCCCACGCCAGCAGAGCAATGGCCCCTCACCGGAGGAGCGCACGCGTTCTGCGAACGTTCGGACATTTGGGTCAGGCTACTTGCCGGAGGCGATTCGTATCCGCCAGCGCTCCCCGTTTAGGCAGCGTCACAGTTAGAATCCCGCCGGTGATCTCGGCTTGCATGGCAGCAAAATCGACGCCCGTGCCCAGCCGGAGCCGGAGGCGGTAGTCGCGTTGTGAGCCTTCCAGTCGCAGCGCATTAAAATTAACGCGCACATAGTGAGCCTTCTTGGCCGTGACGGTCAGGTCGGCGCCCCGGCCTTCGATTTCGACTCCCGAGGCGTCAACCCCGGGAACGTAAACAACGAGCCGAATTTCGTCCGCATGCTCCTGGCAGTCGTAGGCCGGTTGGCGGAACATTTCCATGGAAATGCTGGCTTTGGCCTTCGTGCGACTACGGGTCGGGAGGGTATGGATGGTCGGATTCATGGGAGGAAAAACGTGAATGGAAACGTCCCCTCGGTGGTCTGGTGACCGCCGGGCTTTCAGAGGGCTAAACGTTTCCGTGAAAACGGAATGTTTAGTTCTGGTAGCCCGCGTCGGTTTGTTTTTGCCAAACAGAAGGAGCTACCCGTCGCATCGCGACGCAACGCTGCTGCAGGCCCTGCTGGGAGCAGGTGCCGGCGTGGCGAAGAGCGTGCGAGTGAGCGGTCATTCCTTAAGATTCCTAGTCTACATATTGCAGCCCGCATGCCAAGCAGGATCAAAATTGTATTCGTGAAGATTGCGTGACGCTGGACGGACCCCAACCTCCGCTTATGGCCGCACTCACCGACTCAGCGACGACCATTGCCGAACTAAAGGCGCGCGTACTCGCGTTTGTTCGTGAAAGGGATTGGGAGCAGTTTCACAGTCCCAAGAATCTCAGCATGGCACTCGCCGCCGAAACAGGAGAGCTCATGGAGCATTTTCTTTGGGTGACGGCTGAGCAGTCCCACGCGATCGCCACCGAGCCGGTGAAACGCGGCAAGATTGCGGATGAACTCGCCGATGTCGTGATCTACGCGATCGAATTCGCCAACATCACGGGCCTCGATATCTCGGCTGCCATCGAAGCGAAGATGGCCGGGAACGCGAAGAAGTATCCCGTAGAGAAAGCACGGGGTCGCGCAGACAAGTACACTGAGCTGTAGTCTGCGATCACCGCTTTCTTCGTCAGAAACGAGCACTAGGATCGCGACCTGCGAAACGTGTTGTGAACAGGTCGCGTTTTTCCAAACCTCAGATTCTTTAACCGCGGATTACGCCGATCTCGCGGATAAGACCGAGAATACCTCCAACTATCCGCTCCATCCGCGTAATCCGCGTTGGATCGATGTTTGAACCTCAACGGACTGAGGCTACGCATCGCTAGAATCCTGAACTGACGAAACGTGTTTTGAACACGTGAGGCACTTTCAACCCTTGCCGCCGTAGCTCACGTAATCGTCGAGGTCCAGGAGGTCGGCGAAGGAGCGGACATCATCCCGGTCGCCCGCATTGGCTTTGATTGTTTCGGCAATCCATTCATGTCCGCCGGCGCCACCCGGCCCGTGTTGATCCAGCCAGAGCGACCACGCGTGAATTTCAGAGGCCGTCCGCTTGGTATTCGCCCGGACCCAAGTAATGGCTTCGGTGTCGGAGAGGCCCTTTTTGATCTCGGCCAGCATCGTCTCATGATCAATGCCGGTGAATCCGAAAAACTCGCGGTCGAGCGGGCAGTTGTAGTGATACCCCGCGTTCTTCCCGGCGATGGAGGCGCGGGCTTTGTCGAGCAGGCGCCCCAAATGGGCAAATCCACCGACGCGCACGCGCATGCTACGGGGCGGAAATTGAGTGAGATCCGGAGCGGAATAGTTGATCATGGAAAGGAAAGTGAACGAACGGGATCAGTTGGCACCGAAGCAACCGCACTGAGAACCGCACGATTGCGGAGGCGGGGTGGATTTCTGGCTGATGAAGCCATACCCACCAGCAATTACGCGGCGGATCGGTTCGCCCGTTTCAGGATGCTGGGTGAGCGGTGCGTCCTGCATCGACTGGCGGACCTCAAAACGCTTCGGCTTGGCGGTGGGAGTCTGGGGAATTGTTTCGTAGACGTAAGTCGTCATAACCGAAATAGGTTCATCACCTTATTGTGATTGCGCAATCTGCAAGCGCGCCGAGCAGAAGGTTGCCGGGAACGGTGTCATCAAGGCGGCGTCGAGGAGCCCTTTACCACCACCTGTTTGATGGCGCGCCAATTTCGGTCGCAATGGCGGTCGTTCGGCACGGGACGGACCCGCGTTCATGAGCTCACGTCAAAGCCCTAAAACGTGTCGCCCTTCCATCCCCACATACTGCCCTTCACGTCGATGAACTTCACATAGACGCGGTCACGCGGGATGCCGAGATGGCCTTCGATGAGTTTACACAGCGCCTCGCAGAGATCCTTCGTTTTCCGCGCCGCCAGCCCGATGCTCTTTAATTCCAGAAAGGCGACCGGATCGTCGCTGCCGGCGAAGAGCATGGCTGTGTCCGATTCCAGAGCGATCATGACAAAGCTCTCGGGCTTGCTCAGCTGCTCCGCGACTAACGTTGACGCGTTTTTTAGAATCGCCCGCTCGGCTTTTTTGCCGAGAGGCAGATTCGTTTGAATCATGAGGTAGGGCATGGGAAATGAAAACTGCGGCGTCGGCACCCGACACCCATGAAATCAGCCGCTAAACCGCTCAGGCGCAACTGCCCGTGGTGGAAAATCACGGCTGAGCGACTCGAGCGGTTACCCGCTCTTGGGGCGAAACGCAGCCATGATTGCCGGGTGGGTCTCGAGTCGTGGGCCCCCCAGCAAATCAATACAGTAGGGAATCGCGGGGAAAACGGCTTCGAGATTTTCGCGAATCGCCTTCGGCCGGCCCGGCAGATTCACGATCAACGTGCGCCCACGGATGCCCGCGGTTTGTCGCGAGAGGATGGCGGTCGGCACGATTTTTAGCGACGCTGCCCGCATCTGTTCGCCGAAACCGGGCATCATTCGCGCACAGACCGCCTCGGTTGCTTCGGGTGTGAC
>CAYVDZ010000594.1:3740-3961 GCA_964450575.1 uncultured Opitutus sp. | reverse complement strand
TCTTATGTCCGTAGACTCCACCGTTCCCGCTGTCACCATGGATGCCATCGTCGCGCTTTCGAAGCGCCGCGGCTTCATCTTTCAGTCGTCCGATATCTACGGCGGGTTCAACGGCTTCTTCGACTACGGTCCGCTCGGCTCTGAGTTGAAAAAGAACATTCGCGACTGCTGGTGGAATGACATGGTGCGCCGCCGAGATGACATCGTGGGGCTGGAATCTT
>CAYVDZ010000594.1:1869-3730 GCA_964450575.1 uncultured Opitutus sp. | reverse complement strand
ATCTTCCATCATCATGCACCCGAAGGTCTGGGAGGCCTCGGGCCACGTCGCCGGTTTCACCGACCCGCTCGTTGACTGTAAAGTCAGCAAGCAGCGTTTCCGCGCCGACCAACTGTATTTCGCCAAGGTCGTCGTCGATGGTCAAACCGTCGGCTACGTCAGCGCGCTGGAAAGCGAAAAGACGACCGAAGACCTGCAGGCCGCCGCGGAGGCGATGAAGCGCAAAAAGGCCATCCAAGGGAAACTCGAAGCGGTTCAGCCCAAGGACTTCACGGAAGCGCAACCGGACGAAATCGAGAAGATCCCCTCTCCCGCCACCGGCGAGCCGGGGAGCCTCACGCCGCCGCGCTCTTTCAACATGATGTTCCAGACGAACGTCGGCGCCATGACCGATGCTTCGTCCGTCGCCTACCTTCGCCCGGAAACCGCGCAAGGCATGTTCGTCGCCTTCAAGAACGTGGTCGACACCGGCCGGGTGAAATTACCCTTCGGCATCGCCCAAATCGGCAAATCCTTCCGTAACGAAATCACTCCGCGCAATTTCATCTTCCGCTCCCGTGAATTCGAGCAGATGGAAATGGAATATTTCATCAGCGAAGACGCCGATTGGAAGAAGGCGCATGACGAATGGATCGAGTGGTGCCGCCAGTGGCTGCTGTCCATCGGCTTGCCCGAGTCACACCTCTCGCTCTACACCCACCCGAAGGAGAAACTCGCGTTCTACTCCAAGGGCACCGTGGACATCATGTTCAAGTATCCCTTCGGCGTGCAGGAACTCTGGGGCATCGCCGCGCGCGGCAACTACGATTTGACCCAGCACGCGAATGCGAGCGGCAAGTCGATGGAGTACTTCGATGAAGCCGCGAAAAAGAAATTCGTGCCGCACGTGATCGAACCCGCGGTGGGCGTGGACCGCATTCTGCTCGCTGTCCTGTGCGCCGCGTACGCCGAAGAAGATGTGACGGACGACAAGGGCAACGTGGAAAAACGCACCGTGCTCCGGCTCTCACCCCGCATTGCGCCGGTCAAAGTGGCCGTGTTGCCCTTGCTCAAGAATAAGGAAGCCCTCGTCGGCCGCGCCAGGGATCTCTACAAGAAGCTTCAGCGTCGCTACGCGGTCTTCTACGACGAAGCCGGCGCGATCGGCCGCCGCTATCGGCGGCAGGATGAAATCGGCACCCCATGGTGCGTCACCATCGACTTCGAAACGATCGAGAAGGACGGCACGTTTACTCTCCGTGAACGTGATACCATGACCCAGAAGCGCATTACCGAGACCGAACTCTTTGCGCTGTTGGAAGAAAAAGTGTATTGAGCCGACGGATATGAATACGCGTCCCTGTTCCGGTCTCTGAAACCCATGCCTCCGCGCGCCCGTCCGCCGTTTGTACGCAGCGTCCAAACGCCGGAGTCCCTCACGACTCTTCGAACCTGGCTGGCCACCCTGCCCGCCCGTGCCCGCGAGGTGGGGGAAGTACTGCTTGAGAAAAAACAGGTCGAGCGGGTCTGGGCCGGCGCCGACCATTATGTCGAGTCCAAGGTGACCGAAGACGGGGAGCGCTTCGGCGTCACCCTGTTTCTCACCTTGGGAAAGTGGAGTTCCCGCTGCAGCTGTGAGCAGCGCAGCAACTGCCAACACGCCTACGCCGCCGCCCTCGCCTGGCTGGCTGAGTCCGAAACTCAAACCCAGGCCAATCCCCTTTTAGGCGTAATCAAGGGGCCGGCGGAAGCGACCGCCCCGGAGCCCGTGGCCGAGTTTCTGCCGCCTCCGCCCAAAGCGGCGTTTCGTACCCAGTGGTCGCCGGTTCTGGCGAAAAAAATCGGCCGATCCCTCACCGGAGCCGAAGCCAATCAACTCGAG
>CAYVDZ010000594.1:0-1859 GCA_964450575.1 uncultured Opitutus sp. | reverse complement strand
GAACCTCGCCGCGTTATTCGCCGATTTCGTACAGGCGCACGGGGTCCTCTATCCCGGCACCCTCCTGCGCCACGGCTTTGACTATACGCCCACTCCGGGCGCTCCGCTTTATGCGCCCGCGTTCGCCGGCTGGTGGGATCGCACCAACGCCCCCACCGAACCGTGGGCGCTCTGGCAGTTCATCGCCTACCATTACGAGTCCGAAGGTCGCGCCGTTCCGGCAGCGTTTCGGCCGCTGACCAACACCCGTTCCATTCGCGGCGCAATCGATGAACAGCGCGTACGCAACGATCTCTCCGCCTGGCAGCGGGCGCTTGCCGTCGGCGATGACGCCTCCGGTCCGGCGCGGACGCACCCCGCCACCCTCGAAGTCGCGGGTTTGCGCGCGCGCATTCGTCCCGAAGGCGGGCTCGTCATCGAAACCCGGCCCGGTCCAGGAAAAGTCTGGCGCTCTCCGCCGCAAAAATGGTTCACCGCGCTCGCGACCGCCCGGCCGGTCGACTTCAATCATCTTCCCGCTCCCGAAGCAGCCCTTGGAACCGCCCTTGCCGCCGAATGCGCGGCCGGCTTGCAAGGCCCCACGCTGCGGCAACCGCTGCCGCCCGAGGCCACGGCCAATCTCTTTCGCACCAAGGCCGCGCGTGACGCCATCGTCATGCCCGAAGGCGGCCCTTTAGTGATCGAGCCGGAACCGCTGACCTTTGCCGCCACCGTCTCACCGACGGCAGTCGACCGCCTCGACCTGCGGCTCTCCACTGCGGACGGCCGCGACGCATCAAAAGCGAACCTCATCACGCTGCGTCCGTCGCCCTTGTATTTCTTCGATCAGCGCGTATGGCAGGGACCGCCCCCGCCGCCGGATGCGCTCTTGCCCACCGCGGCCTTGAGTGACACCCGGATCATGTCGCGCCTGCGCGCCGTCGGCCTGCGCTTGCCGGCGGAATTGGAAAGCAATGTCCGGCGCATCCCGCTCCGCCCCCGTTTAAAATGCTGGCTCGCCGCCGCCGCGGGCGACAGCACGAGCATGGATTTTCAGGCGCAACTCGTCGCGCGGGCTGACGATCTGCCGGTCGAACAACACTGGATCAACACCGGCTGGCACTGGACCGAGCGCGGCGCCCCAACTGCCCGTCCGGCAGGCGGCCCTCTCCTTGAGTTCGACCTCTCCGACGCCCAAGCCGTGAGTGGACGCCTTGCGGAATTCGGTCTCACGTGGCGCGACTGGCAGGGAAGTTGGGGCAAACGGGTGGACGACGACTTCCCTGATGAATTTCTCGCGTGGCATGCAACGCTCCCTCCCGGGCTGCAGGTTGACGCCGCCCCCGGGCTCGCCAACCTGCTCGGACCACCCTTGCGCGCTCACGTGGAGTTCTCGGCGGCTCCGGCCGAAGCGGCCGGGCGCGACTGGTTCAACCTGCACGTGCACCTCCGGGTTTCCGACACGAAGCTGACTCAGGAAGAAGTCGCGTTGTTGATGAAGGCCCGCGGGAAGTGGGTGCATCTGCCCAAGCACGGCTGGCGCCGGCTCGAACTCGAGCGCAACGAGGCCTCGGAAGAAATGGACGACGTGCTGGACCGCCTCGGACTCGACGCCGCCGATGTGCTCTCCGATGGCAAGCCGCGCACGCACCGGATCCACGCGCTTCAGCTCGCCGCGGAAGCCGATCTGCTCGCCGACCACGATCCCGCTTTGGCCGCCGCCGTGCGGGCCCGGGCGCAAGCGCTCGCCGCGATTCCGCCACCTGCGCTGCCCGCCGGACTTCGCGCCACCCTGCGGCCGTATCAGCAGGAAGGCTATCATTTCCTCGCCCACCTGGCAGGCCTTGGCCTGGGAGGAATTCTCGCCGACGACATGGGTT
>CAYVDZ010000593.1:0-4001 GCA_964450575.1 uncultured Opitutus sp. | reverse complement strand
AGCTGTTGTCCTTCTTCATGGGCAAGATCCTGGCGGAGCGACAGGACTTCATCATTGGCAATCTCAAGGTGGAGAAGGACCTGGTGGAGGCGTGATGACGGGCGGAGGCGGAGGCGGGGTCGGGGTGCAAGCGCCCGGGACGGGGTTCGGCCCGGGCGTCACCGAAAGCCGGATACGCGTTGGTGTCACCGAAGTTCGAATACAGCGCGATCCTTCCGCGCCGGCGGCGCGGACCGGGCGGCGCAGCACGGTTCGCGGCGTGATGCGGCTGGCGCTTTGTGCCTGGATCGCGGTCTTCGCGGGCTGCGCCACGGTTCCGCCGACGCGGGTTTCGCTGGCGGAGGTTCCACCCGGGCAGGTGGTGCAGGCGCAGCGGAATCTGCGCGTGTTTAACGCCGTCTGGGATCTGGTTAATCGCAAACATTACAACCCGGAGACGCGCGGACCGAAATGGGATGAGGCCGCGGAAACGTACGGACCGCGAGCGGCCCTGGCGCCCGATGACCGCGCGTTGTATAGAGTGATCAACGCGATGCTGGAGCCCCTCGACGACAGCCATACCTTCGCGCTGACGCCGACCCAGGCGGTGGAGCGGCGCACGCAGGTGCGGATCCGAACCGGGTTCAATATGCAACGCATCGATGAACGTTGGGTTGTGTCCGACGTGTTGCCGGGCAGTCCGGCGGATATCGCAGGAGTGAAGGCCGGATGGATCGTGGTGGCGCGCAATGGCGAGCCGCTGGGCGAGCGGATCGATTTTCGACCGCGCGCGGGCGAGGATGCCTCGTGGGACTTCCTCGATGAGAACGATCAGCCCGTGCGGGTCTCGCCCCCGGCGAAACAACTTTCGACCGCGGCGCGCCAAGTGGTGCGCGAACTGGAGGACGGCTTTATTTATCTGCGTTTCGACGAGTTCAATCGTCACAACCGACGTTGGCTCGGGCAGCAATTGCGGGCGCATGCGAACTCCCCGGGCCTCGTGCTCGATCTGCGGCGCAACCCCGGAGGCGAGACGTTTTCCCTCGGGATAGCGATTGGTGAATTCTTCGACCGTGCGGTGGATGCCGGCACGTTCATCAGCCGTAGTGGAGCGCGCAGCGCGAAAAACTCCTGGCAACTCGGCTCCGCGAACTATGGAGGCAAGGTGGTCGTGTTGGTAGGTTCGGCCAGCGGAAGCGCGGCTGAGATTTTTTCGGCGGTATTGCAGGATCATGAACGCGCGACTGTCGTGGGCCGGCGCACCGCGGGAGCGGTCCTGGCGAGTTGGTTCTATCGCCTTCCCGACGGCGGCGAGCTCCAGCTAAGTCGGGAGGATTACATCGCGCCCAAAGGTCGTCGCATCGAAGGCGTGGGCATCGAGCCTGATGTGGTGGTGCCGCGCACACTCAACGATCTCCGTGCGGGCCGGGATCGTGATCTGGACGTCGCGCTTGAGATTTTGCGGCGAAAGTAAGACGCGAGTATCTCCGGGCGATTATTATTATAGATCGACTCTGGATTGGCGCTCAGCGCGGCCGTGTTCCTGACGGATCCGCAGGTCGTTTTCGGTGATTCCGTGCGCAGGGCCCGGGCGCGGATCGACTCCGGCCCGCATGCGTAGATTGCGACGCCTTCTGCAACTTTCCACTTTCATCCCGGGGTGCGCGCCGGCATTGTCCGCTCCTTCCTCTATGAAACTCCGATTCCCCCTGTTTGTTCTCTGTGGCGCTTTGTTCGCCTCGGCGCTTGGCGCCGCCGAGCCTAATACGCTCACCCGCGCGGAAAAAGCCGACGGTTGGAAGCTGCTCTTCGACGGAAAGTCCCTGGCCGGCTGGCGCGCCTACAAGAGCGAGACGCCCGCGGGTTGGACCGTGCTAAACGGAACTCTTATCCTCGCCGCGGGTCGTCCAGGCGATCTGGTGACCGTGCAGGAGTTTGGCGATTTCGAACTCGCGCTCGACTGGAAGATCGGCGAAGCGGGCAACAGCGGAATCATCTATCGCGTGGGCCTCGGTGATCCGGCGCCGGCTCGCTCCGGCCCCGAGTTTCAGCTGCTCGATAACGCCAAGGCCAAGGATAACAAGATCCCCAGTCATCTCGCCGGTGCGCTTTACGATTTGGTGGCTCCGGCGAAAGACGTGACGCGTCCGCTCGGCGAATGGAATCAAGCGCGGGTGAAAGTGAAGGGGTGGAAAATCGAGCACTGGATGAACGGCGTGAAGCTGGTCGAGCTCGACCTCGCGAGTCCCGAGGGCAAGGCCTTGATTCAAGGCAGCAAATTCAAGACCTGGACCCGCTTCGCCTCACTCGCCCGCGGTCACATCGTGCTGCAGGACCACGGCGATCCGGTGAGTTTCCGGAACGTCAAGATTCGCGAGTTGAAGTGAGCAGGAGCGGTGGCGCGGTTACACGCGCCACCGCGGCACAATCCGTCCGGTGCGGCGTTGGTAGGCACGGTAGTCGACGCCGAATTTTTCCACGAGTCGTGCTTCTTCGAGCCGACTGCGCGCCATGAGTAAGGCGAACAATCCGACGCCACCCACGGCGACGACGGCATTGGCGGTCAGCAGGACGGTCGCGATCACGAGAATCACCACGGCCGTATACATCGGATGCCGGACCCAGCGGTAAGGGCCGGTAGTGACCAGCGTGCCGTTGCGGCGCGGCATGGACGTCGACGTGACGTTCAACCCGAGGTGGCGAAACATCCAGGCGAAGAGCACCAGTCCGGTCAGCCCGATCGCCGCACCCAGCCAGCGCCATCCGATAGACAAATCGAACCGCGCGGACTCCACCCACGCAGGGTGGACGAGAAAAGCGAGGCAGACGAGGCCGAGTGGCGTCCCCACGATTACCATCAAAATCCAAAACCACGCGGGATCCACCCGCGGTGAAATCGGGCCGCCCGTCCGATCTGCGCGCAGGCGATGCGGCAGGCCGATGACGACGGCACCGGCGATCACCGCACCGAGGGCGAGCCGGCCAAACGTCTCGGGGTCGGATATCATCCGGGCAGCATCAACCGCACAAGAGTCGTGTCAAAAAGCAAAGATTTGAGGCTGTGGGGTAAAGCGCGCCCCCGTGGTGTAGGTGTGTGCGCGCATTGAAGGGACGGGCGTCGGGCTTGTTCAGCTCGCTTTCGCGGCGAGTTGCAGGCCTACGTCATGCAGCGCGCGAGAGATGGCTCGCGCTTCGTCGGATTTCAGTGGCGTGCCGCGCTGCAGCTTACTCGCGAGCGTTTGCGGCGAGATGCCGGCACGCTGAGCGACGCGCGACACGTTCAGGACCTCGGCGGCCTTGGCGAGCGTTTCGAGCGACAGTGCGTCCTTCGGTTTGGGCAGCGACAGCTTTTCCTCGGCATAGGCCTCCTTCATCACGGCGAATGTGGATTCGAGCGCGGCCAGCGCTTCCGCCGGCGTCGGGCCGTCGGCTGCGCAGGTGGGAATGTCGGGAATCTCCGCGACGTAGTAGCCGGCGCGCGTGTCCCAATACAGGGTGACCGGATAGTTTTTGATGGATGGGCTGCGCATAGGTTTCAGAGGTTGTGAGCGACGAGAATCACGCGGACCTGCCGAATCTGGTAGGCCTTTGCTTTGCCGTTCTTTTCGGGTTGGAGGTTTATCAGCACGAGGAGTCCTGAACGGGTGAAGATGTGGTGACCACCGGTGATCCGCTTCTTCCAGCCGGTGCTTTCGAGGAAGAAAACCACGTCGCCGAATCGATGACTGTAGTCTTTCGCAGGATCGAGCAGTGCGGCGCGGATTTTGGACGCGTTTGGCATCGCTGCAGGTTGATCCCTTGTTTTACGCAGTCAAACCTAATGCGTAAACGGTTACGCATGGCGAGCCGCGTGCATCCGGGCCAAAAGCGGAAGGAATACGCGCGAAATAACGGCGGAGGGTGAACTGCGGTTATGCGAATACGCGCAAAGGGGTCATACGCGCAAAGGGGTCAAACTTTGCACTTAGCAATTTTTTTGACGTGTGGTTGGAACCCGGCAGGCGTGGCGCGACAGGTGCTCA
>CAYVDZ010000592.1:0-4014 GCA_964450575.1 uncultured Opitutus sp. | reverse complement strand
GAGCACGACTTGGACCAGAGAATTGATCAGCCCAAGCCGCGCGACCCGCTGTGCCTTCGGCCGGAAGCTCGCAAGAAAAGCCCTCCCCGACACCGGACTGAGCAGGGCATCAACGAATCGATCTCCTGCCTCGAGCCACAGTTCATCCGGGTGCAACCAGTGAGTGTTCACCTTGGCTTCGTTCACCGACTTCCGCACATGCTCCCGAATTCGCTCCCGAAAAGTATCGTCGGGTTCAAATGGCTCCATCGGCCAACACCCGATCAGCGTTTGATACAGGCGATATTCCTCATTCGCATCCGGCGCGGGCCGGTCATTGACGTCCGACTTGAAACGCAGGTTCAACTCGCGCCATTCCTTCACCCAGTCAGCCCATTCGTCAGGAATCTCCGACAGGACATAGAGCCTCGCCCGCACGTCCTCACCAAATTTTGTATCATGGGTCGACGTGGCTAACAACGAATGCGGTGCCGTGTCGCGTCGCCGCGCGTTCGCCGCATGGAAATCCGTCATGGTGCCGCCAAACACGGCGGGATGCCCGCCCACTTCGTTCAACGCGATAAAGCGATTATAAACATAGAAGGCAGTATCCTCGACCGACTTCGCCATCACGGCTCCCGTGTATTGCTGGAACGTCAGGACCCAGCGCCAGATCCGCCGGCGAAAGGTTTCCGAAGCCGACGGCGGTGGATACCGCCCGATGAGCACGTCCCGAACGAATACAAATGGCTGCGCGTCACGGTTGGTGTTGCGCCGCAACGCCTCCGTGCATGCGATTTCAATCTCATGCGCATCCTCCGGCCGGCATTGCGCATCCATCCGCCGGTAAATCCGGTAGACGCGCAAACCGGCCATGATTTCGCGGATGGCGACGATCAGTTCATGGCGCGTGAAATCACGCCAGCGTCGATCCGCGGCCATCAGATCTGAAAGTTGATAACCGAGATGGGTCACCGCGTTGGCGAACATCTCTTCGAGCACGTGGCGCTTATTCGCATATACAATTTCGCTGAATGGTTCGGTCCGGCCCGTGAACTCACTATAGAGCTCAGTAAATTTCCGTTCCGCCGCCGGATCGACGAGCAAGCTGGCCAGCTGCGGGATAAACTCGTAGCCCGTCGTACCATGGGTCGGCCAGGCACTGTCGATCTCCTCGTGGTGCCCGAGAATTTTCTCCACGACCACGTAAAAGGGGCTGATCGCCGCCGCCCCGGCGGGAAGCATCAGCGCTTGCAGGCGCTCGAGATACTCGAGCGGATTGCGCAAGCCATCAATATGGTCGATGCGCAAACCGGAGGCGAGGTTGGAGCGCACCAATTCCCCCATAAATCGATGCGTTTCCTCAAACACTTTCGGATTCTCCATCCGCAGGCCGATCAACGTATCAATGGCAAAAAAACGCCGGTAGTTCACCTCATGCGCGCCGGTCTTCCAATGCGCCAGCCGGTAGTGCTGATCGTTCAAGATGGAGTCGAGCCGGTCCATGCTTCGCGCGTCACCCGCCGTGCCATTGACGACCGCCAGTTGCGCTACAATCACCTGCCGCATTTCGTCGTTGGCGGAGGTAAGGGCGGCGAGCTGCCGCTTTAGTTCATCCCGCGGCCGTCGCTCAATCGGCCCAGTCTCTCCATTGGGCAACGCCTCGAACGCCGAGGCCAGTTCCTCCAACGGAACGCGCACCGCCTCATTCACCCCAGGCGCGGACGCCGCCTCCGAAAGCAACCTGACATATGTCCCAGGAGAAAGTGGAAACCGCAAGTCCTCATAAAACGTGGCAAAGGTGCCCGTCGCACCTTCATAGCGTAGCGCCAGTCGCCCGGCTTCGAGCACCACCCCATAATGATTATCCAGGATCGGGACGAGCACCCGCGTACTACCCGCTTGAGAGTAGTCGCTCCAATCGATGTCGAAGAAGTCCGCATGCGGTGAGTACGGTCCACATTCCAGCACATCCTGCCACCAACGGTTCGACGAACCTTCGATCCCCATGTGATTCGGGACGAAATCCAGCAGGATCCCCATTCCATGAGCTTGGGCCTGCGCCGCGAATTCGGCGTACCCTTGATCGCCGCCCAAGCCCATGTCGATTCGATGGTAGTCGCTGACATCATAACCATGGGTGCTTCCCGGCGCCGACATCAGGATCGGCGAACAATAACAATGGCTGATTCCCAGCCCGCGCAGGTACGGCACCAGACGACTCGCTGCAGCGAAGGGAAACTCCATTCGCAACTGCAACCGGTACGTGGAGGCCGGAACTCCCCTCATGAGTCGGTGAAAGGCATGGACGAAAAATACCTTTGTAACAACCCACACGGTCAGGTTCCCCCTCTCGCGCAGAACGTTGCACTCAAATGCAACGGGCGAAACCCGGTTTTCGCCGACCCGCCCACCAATTAACCGGATATTTCACGACTGCTCGTAAACCCGCCGCAAACGGTATTTCATCTGTCATGGCGGGAAGCGCCGCGACGAAGCGATCCAGCTGGAGTCCTCGAAGGGCCAACCGGGTTGTGAACAGGTCAAGTTTTCCCCAACCTCAGATTTTTCAACCGGGGATTACGCCGATCTCGCGGATCAGGGACTCGGTCAGAAATAAACGCGCCGAGCTGCGCCGGGATTGGGTCGCCAGCCAAGGCGCTGGCGACGGAGCCTATCTCCGATCGGTGACTGAGCCAGCAACGCCGGATCGCGACTCAAGCCCAAGTAGATTTGAGCGTTTATTTCTGACCGGGTCCCCAAGACCGAGTATACCTCCAACCATCCGCTCCATCCGCGTAATCCGCGGTTGATCGATGTTTGAACTTCAACAATCTGCAACCTCGCTGGCTGGATTGCCGCGCCCTTGTTCCCCGGTCTCGCAATGACCATGGAGGATTTGAAATTTCCGGGTTAGTGCCTTCCGCGGCACCTTCGATCTCCAAAGTTCCAGCCCTCAAAATGAAATTGAAATCCGGCGAACCCGGAGTTCGCGTTCCCTGGCGAAACGCGGTCCCGACCTTTGCCAAAGGTCAGCGAGGTCAGCCCTCAACCTTGTCCGCCAAAACCCGCCCAAGCGGAAGATCAGCGCGGCGGCTGGGCGCTCCAGCACAGACCCGCCGATACAGGGCCTCATACTGCGGCACGATCGCATCGGCCGAGAACATCGCTTTCGCGCGCAGCTCCGCTTCGCGTCCCATGGCGATCCGTCGAACGGGGTCGTCCAGCAAACCTTGCACCGCTCGCGCCAGGACTTCGGGTTCCGCTTCGTTGACCAGCACGCCGGTTTCTCCGGTGGTGATGACTTCGAGAATCCCTCCCACCGCCGTCGACACGCTCGGACAACCAAACCACATCGCCTCGAGAATACTCAGACAAAAACTCTCCGACTGCGAAGTGAACACGCCCAAGTCGGCGGCTTGGAGATAATCCTCCACTTCAAATACGTTCGCGCGCACCAACACCTGTTCGGTGAGACCAAGCCGTCGGACAGTCCCAACAAAGGGAGAGAAATCGCCACCCGCCAGAATGAGTAACTTGATCGTGTTCCGCGGTTGAATTCGGGCCACCGTTTCAAGCAGCAAATCGATGCGTTTTACCGGGCGCAGATTCGAAAGGTGGACCAGCAGTTTCTCCTCACGCAGGCCCAATTCCGCCCGCACCTCGTCCCGCGGACGTCGGGGAGCACGGGGGGTGAAAAAATTATGGATCACATCGATCGGCCGTTCGACCGCGAGCAAGCGATAGGTCTCATCCCGCAGCCAGGACGACACCGCCGTCACCGCATCGGATGACATCAACGCATGCCGAATCGCGGGACCGTAACCCGCATCACGCCCCAGCAGAGTCGTGTCGGTCCCATGCAGCGTGGTCACCACCCGGGGCTGTCGACCCGCCGGCACCATCGCCCGCGCCAGGATCGCCGCCGTGGCGTGCGGCACCGCGTAATGCACGTGGAGAATGTCCAATCCACAGTCGCGGCTGACCTCCGCCATCTTCACCGAGAGCGGCAGCGTGTAATCCGGATATTTGAAC
>CAYVDZ010000591.1:0-4017 GCA_964450575.1 uncultured Opitutus sp. | reverse complement strand
CGGTACACCCGACTCGTGTTTGCCCAAGCTGGGACCATCGAGGAAACGGCGCGGCGC
The DNA here is from genome assembly GCA_964450575.1 of uncultured Opitutus sp. Taxonomy (GTDB): domain Bacteria; phylum Verrucomicrobiota; class Verrucomicrobiia; order Opitutales; family Opitutaceae; genus ER46. The sequence continues at coordinate 3,960 of CAYVDZ010000591.1, read as the reverse complement.
CTTGATCTGGATCGCCGCACGGTGAAAGCGCGACTTGGATAGTTCCCGGCGTGCGGTCGATTACGGGAGTTGAAACCCACGCGGCGGCTTTATTGCGGCATTGCCACGAAGCAAAGTGCGGACACGTTGGCGATGTGATCGCGTCTGTCGCCTTTCGAAACTTCAAGGCTCTCCGCCGCACCCAGATCGAGCTGACACCGTTCAATCTGGTGATCGGGCCGAATGGCAGTGGGAAAACCAGCTTGATCGAGGCGTTGCTAACGTTGCGCACGCTATCACGGCTGCCTCTGGCCGATCCCGCAGTAGTCGAGCGTCAGGGTGGAATCGAAATCGAATTTCGTTTCGATCCCCCGCACGACGGAATCGCGGCTCACCTCGGTTGCACATCGGAAGCGATGTGCGACTTGCTGCGGATCAATCCACCAGAGGCGCCGGGCTGGCCGGGCTTGCAGGCCGAGCTGGGGCAGATCCGCAGTTACGTGCTGGATCACAACGCGCTCGCCCGGACGTCCCTCCGCGACGACGGCACCAGGCTGCACTCGGATGGGAGTAACCTGGCGTCCGTGCTCGCTCGCATGCGCGAGGAAAAGCCCGATGCCTTTTCCGCGTTTACGGAAGAGATGCTGCGACTCATGCCCGAATTTCAGGGACTCGAGTTGATCGAGCACGCCGATGATCGGGTGGAGTTTGCGCTGCGTCTGGCCGAAGACGGAGTGGTCCCGGCGCAGGAAGTTTCGCAAGGGATGTTGTATCTGCTCGGCGTGCTGGCGCTGGCCTTTGATCCCCACCCGGCGACGGTGCTGTGTATCGAAGAAGTGGATCGGGGCATTCACCCGCGAACGCTGCGCGAGGTCCGCGACCTGCTGTATCGGTTGTCGTATCCGGCCTCGTTTGGTTCGGACCGGCGGCCGGTTCAGATTATCGCGACCACGCATTCGCCGTACTTTATCGATCTATTCCGCGATCATCCCGAAGAGGTCGTCATTTCACACAAACATGGGCGGGCCGCGCAACTCTCGCGGCTTTCGGATCGTCTGGATCTGGCGGACCTGATGAAAGAGAGCACGCTGGGCGACATGTGGTTCAGTGGCATCCTGGGCGGCGTGCCGGAGGAGCGGTCATGAGCGGGCGTGGCATCCTTAGCCAACCTCGGCGCACCGCATGAAGCTGGCGGTGCTGAGTGAATCACCAGCGGATGAAACCGCGTTGCGCGGGTTGATCGAGGCGGTGTTGAAAATCACCCCCGCTTACGTGGGACCCGGGTTTCGGGCGCGGGGCTGGCCGAATGTCGCCCAAGTATTGCCGGCGGTGATACGTCACCTGCATTTTAATACCAATGCCGATGCGCTGGTGGTCGTGGTGGATGCCGATGATTCGGTCGTGCACACACCGGAGCATGACGAGCCCGGCTACTTCCATCCCCAGTGCCGGATGTGTCAGTTGCGCGCCGTCCATCGTAAAACGATCAAGAAATTTCCTCCAGCGCGGGGCCGCGAACGCGTGTTGCGCGTGGTCGGCGTCGCCGTGCCGGCGATTGAAGCATGGTATCTTGCCGGACGTGATCATAGCGTATCCGAAGCGGCCTGGATCGACGGCCAGGCTTCGGGCCGGCAACCGTATTCGCGAGCGGAATTGAAGTGGCGGGTGTACGCGACCGACCGCCCCAGCCTGCCGCACGAAATCGTGTGCGCGCTGCGGGAAGTGGAGCGAATCCGCCGCGATCCGCGCCGGCTCGAACACGACTTTCCCGGCTTTGCGGCCCTCGCGACCGATCTCCGTGCCGCCCAGCGGGAGTCGGTAAAGTAGTTGACATATCAACGGTTCCTAGGGCAACGATTTCCGCGTGAAGCCCAAACCTGGTTATGAACTGGTGTCCGCGGTCATGGCGACGGCCGACGCGTTTCTGCGGGAGAATCAGCGTTTGTTTCGTCCGCACGGTTTGACCGGCGCGCAGTATAACCTGCTCAACGTCGTGGCGGAATCGAAGGAAGGACTCAGTCAGAGGGCGTTGGGCGATCGTCTGGTGGTGGATCGCTCGAACATCACGGGATTGATTGATCGGATGGAGACCGCCGGGTGGGTGCGGCGGAGGAATCATCCGGTCGACCGGCGGTCTTACTTGGTGGAGCTCACACCAGCGGGGCGGAAACTCTGGCGGGAGATGACGCCCCGCTATTTGGCGGTGGTCAGCCAGGTGACCGACAGGCTTTCCGGAAAGCGGATGCGCGAAATGGTCGGGATCCTGCAGCAGCTCGAAGCTGCCGCAGGCGCCTGGAAGCTGCCGGCTGACTCGACCCAGTCATGAACCCACGCGAGGAAATCGAAAGCGTACGGCAGCGCATTGGCGCTCTCGAACAGGAGCTGCACGGGCTACAGCATCGCGTCGTCGGGATCGAGGAAGCTCTTGCCTTGGAAGCGCGCGAGACGGTCGCGAACGTGGAGGCAATGCCGAGCTTGGAGGCTCCATCGATCACCCCGGCAGAGGTGCCGGTGAATGTGCCAGCAGCGCTGGATGAAGTTCCACCGTTGCTCCCCCTGACCGAGCGCCTGAGCGCGAAAAATCCACCTCTTGTGGTCGCGGCTCCTACGCCAGAATCGCAGCCCCTGCCACCGCAGCTAATCCAGCCGCCGGGTGCGCAGGGGAGTACGCTCCGGGAATGGTTGCAAGCGCTGCAACTGTGGCCACCGAGCGGCGAGGAGAACGCGGAAGTGCGACTGGCGGCTTGGTGGACCACGCGGTTGGGCGCGTTGCTCGCCGTGATCGGGATCGTGTTCCTCGGAGTTTATGTTTCCCGCGAGGCTCCACCATGGGTCCGGCTCGTGGAGGTCATGGCGGTAACAGCGGGCGTGATCGGCCTGGGTTCCTGGCTGGAGCGGAAGCTGCCAAAATTTGGCGCGGTATTGTTCGGCGCGGGTTTGGCGCTGGCGTATTTTTGTGCATTCGCGGCCTACGTGGTAGCGCCCATGAAAGTGATCACGAGTCCGATCCTGGCAGCCTTGGGCGAACTCGGGGTGGTCGGCGTAATTCTTGCGGTGGCGTGGCGGCGAGGCTCGTCGCCAGTTGCGACCATGGCGGTTGTGTTGGGTCATGTGACGGCCTTCCTCGCGTTGCGTTCGGTGCCCGCTTTTGGACCGTGGGTGGTGCTTCTGTTGAGCAGCGCCGCCGTCTTTCTGCGGGTGGCTCGAGGCTGGGGCGCGCCGTCGGCCCTCGCGCTACCCCTGGCGTGGGCGTATGTTTTGGTGGCGGGTTGGGGCCGCGACGGAATGGCGTCATCGCTCCCCGTGGCTTGGGCTTGGTCGGCGGGTTTCTTTGCGCTTTTCATGGCGCGCGACGGGTTCGCGGTGCGGCGCGGGCAGGAGCTTTCCCGGATCGATCGCATGCTGCAGGTGACGAATTCGACCCTGGCAGTCGCGGTGGGTTGGGCGCTGACGGTACAGGCCGGGGGGCAGGCGTTGAATGGGTTTTATTTCGGTAGCGGCGTGGTGCTGTTGATCGCCGCGCTGGCGTGGCGCCAGGTGCCGAGTGCGGCCCTGCTCGGGCCGGTTTTTTTCTGCAAAGGCGCCGGGTTGATTGCGCTCGGGTTGATTGGCACGTTCGAGGGCCATACGCGTTCGCTCATGTTGCTGGCTCAAGCCTTTGTGATGCTGGTGTCAGCCCGTACTTCGGGCGTGCGCGGACTTCGCATTGCGACCATCGTGGCGGGGGCCGTGGCGCTGGCGTTTTATGTAGGAGAGCACGTTGATGGACCTACCGTGCCCGGTGGGCGGGTGATTTCCTTGGAGATCATCTTTCTCGTGGGCGCGAGTGCGTTCGTGGCGTCGCTCGAACGCTGGCTGGGAGTTGCGCGGCTGACGATCGCGTGGGCCGCGGCCGTCCTTGGCTTGGTCGGAATCCTGACGGCCTCGTCATGGGCGATGCCAGGGTGGGCTCCGGCGGTGCACCTCGGGGTGGGTGGGTTG
>CAYVDZ010000590.1:0-4031 GCA_964450575.1 uncultured Opitutus sp. | reverse complement strand
GCGGCTGGTGAGGAGAATCGTGACCCCCTCGGTGTGCACGACGGCGGAAGGCCCCATCGAGATTCTGAGCCCGTTCATCGAGGCGAGGTGGCTGTTCGGGTCCTCCAGCGTGAAGTTGCCCTCGCTGCGCGAGACAAAGGTGGCCGCGACCCGCACGGGGCCGGCATCGAGCGGTGAGCCGCGGCCGCCCACCGCGATCGACCGGACTTGGCCGGGAGCCGCATCCTGGAGCGCCGCCACGGCCGCCGGGTCGTTGATGATGACCAGCGATTTTTCCACGCGGTGCTGGAGCAGCGCGCGGAGGATGCCGGTGCCATCACCGGGCGCTCCGCCGCCGATGTTGTCCGAGGGTTCGACCAGGACGACGGGGCCGGAATTGAAGTGCTCGGGCTTCAGGCCGCGCACCACCTCGTCCACGGGGGGATAAACGATGTGGCCGCGCTCGCGCAGCGACCAGGCGAGGCTCGCGCCGGCCGTGAGGTGCTCCCGGGCGGTCTCGTCTGACAGGGTGGTCACCAGGCTGAGCGAGCAGCCGGTGTCGGGCGTGTCGGCGAAGGAGTAGCCCGCGGCGATGTTACCGGCCCAGATGTCGGGATACTTCGTCTCGAGTTTGTGGGCGAAGAATTTCAGCGACATCATCGGGTCGGCGTGCGTGCCCGTGCCCGGCGGCGCCCACATGATCGGCGGGCGGCACCACACCATGTGCGGCACGCGCTTTTCCTTGAGACAGCGGCCGAGCAGCGCGGCGCCCCGCTGGGCGGACTGCTTGGCGTCGGTGTGCGGGTTCTCCCGATACATCACGAGGCCGTTCGCCTCCCGGCACATCCGGGCGCTCACGTTGGCGTGGAGGTCGAGGACCCCGAAGATCGGGACCACCTTCGCGCCAGGCAGGGCCCGGATGCGGCCGAGGAACTCCCCCTCGGGGTCGCGAATACCTTCGGTGGCCATCGCCCCGTGCAACACCAGGTAAATGCCGTCGACTCCGGCGGCGAGCGCGGGGGCGGCCCGACGCTCGAACTCCGACCAGTAGCGCTCGAACATCGCGTCCTCCACCATGCCGCTCGGCACACAGCGCGCATCGACGGTCGGGATCACCTCCCAGCCGCGCTGTTGCGCTTCGTGGAGAAACCCGTCGGTGGGCGAGCCGTCGCCGAGTTTGGCGAGGATTTTCTCGTCGAACGTGACCTCGAAGTCCTCCCAGCGCGTGCGTTCGTCCAGGAAGGTGTGCGTCTCGTGAAAGAGACCGGCAAATATTATGCGGGGCTTCATGGGGGGCAAGGCAGGACGGTTCAGACAGGGGCTTTCCATGTCTCTGCGTGGCGGCGAAACGCGATCGCGGCCCGCTGCAACGCCCGGTCGATGTGGCTGTCGTCATGGGCCAAGCTGATGGACCACAGGCCGCGCTCGATCGCGCGCACGCCCTCCTCGAGCAGGCAGCGGCGCAGGTGCGTCCAGCGCGGGGCGTCATGGCGGCGGACATAATCGCGGTAATCCCTGATCGGGCCCTCGGCGGCGCCGGGCTTGAGCGTGACGGCGTGGAAGATCAGACCCGGGCCCTGCGGGCGCAGGGGCACGTGGTGCTCGCGCGCGAGGGTCGACAGGCCGTCCATCAGTTTGACGCCGAGACGTTGGATGCCGGCCGGGTGGTCCTTGCCTAGGGCGATCACTTGGTCGAGACACCATTTGCTGGCCGCGAGGCACAGCGGGTTGCCGTTCAAGGTGCCGGCGTGGATCACTTCGCCGGAGAGGATCTTGGAGAGCGCCACCTTGGTGCCGGCTAGCGCCGCAAAAGGCGTGCCACCGCCGATCGCCTTGCCGAGAATGGTGAGGTCGGCGTGGTAGTCGTAGTAGCCTTGCGCACACGACGCGCCGAAGCGGAAGCCCGTGATGGTCTCGTCCGAAATCATCAGCATGCCGTCGCGGTCGCACAGCTCGCGGATGGTCGCCATCAGGCCGGCGACGGGCTCGATGCAGCAGGTGTTGCAGAGGACCGGCTCGAAAACGATCGCGGCGATCTGCCCGCGGTGGCGGTCGACGACGCGGCGCAGGTGTTCCGGGTCGTTCCAGCGGGCCATCACGAATTGGTCGAGCACCTCTGGGATGATTCCCTTGCTCGGGTGCAGGCGGGCGGGGTTCTCATCATCGCCCCACTTGTCCATCGGGTTGGCGAAACCGACGAGCCCCTCGTCGGCCCAGCCGTGGTAATGGCCCTCGAAGCGGAGGATCAGCTTCCGGCCGGTGTGGGCGCGGGCCAAGCGGAAGGCGGCGAGCACCACCTCGGTCGCGGAGTTGTTGAACCGCACGAGCTCTGCGGACGGTATCATCCGTTGGATCCGCTCCGCGACCTCGATCTCGAGTTCGCACTGGGCCGCCCAGTGGGTGCCGAGGCGGGCCTGGGCGGCAATCGCGTCGGCCATGCCGGCCGGGGCGTGCCCATAAAGCAGGGCACCCTGCCCCAGTTGGAAATCCAGGTAGTGGTTGCCGTCGGCATCCCAGAGGTACGGGCCGCTGCCCTTGGTGAAGTAGAGCGGCACGGGGGCCTCCATCTTGCGGATACCGCTGTTGACGCCGGCCGCGATGCTGCGAACGGCGCGCTCAAAGAGCGCTTGGGAACGGGCGAAGGTATAGGGCATGGGAAAACGGGTTCAGGCGTCGGCCGGGGCGCGGGCGGCCGCGGCCCGCACGGCGCGGATCAGCGCCGTGCGGCGCTCGCTCGGGAATCGGTGCACGGGCACGGAGACGCTGACTGCGGCGAGCGGTTCGCCCCACAGGGCCAGCGGTGTCGCCACGCAAGCGACACCCTCGACCGTCTCCTGCTCCTCGAAGGCATAGCCGCGTTCGCGCGTCGCCGCCAATTCCTTCTCCAGCGCGGCCCGCACCGCCGCCCGACCGCGGGCCGGCAGCGCGGCGCACAGCTTGGCGAGCAGGCGCGACTGCTGTTCCGCCGGCAGGTGCGCGGCGATCGCCCGGCCCAGTGCCGTGGTGTGAAACAGGTCGCGCGCCCCGGGCTTCACGATCCACCGCAGGGCTTGGGTCGTCTCGACGACGTGGGCGTAGCGGATATAGAGGCCCTCCAGCAGGCCGAGGTTCACCGTCTCGTCAAATTCCTCGTGCAGCGACCGCATCAGCGGCAACGCCTTGTCCCGCACGGCCTCGTCCCGGCCATACTCGCGCAGCGAGGCCAGCCGCCCGGACAGGCCATACTCGCCACCGCGATCGGTCTGCTCGACGTAACCGAGATCACGCAGGGTTTTGAGGATGCGAAACACCGTCGGTTTGGGCATCCGGCATTCCTCCGCCAGCTCCGCGAGCGACAGCACCCGGCCGGTCCGCGCCATCACCTCGAGGATGTTGAAGGTTTTGTCGACGACCGCGATGCTCATGGTTTTCGGCTTGCAGCCCATTCCACAATACGAAACGGTTGTTCCGTCAAACAAATACGCGGCTATGCTTATCGATTGTCATAATCACCTAGGGGTTGACCTGTATTTCTATTGTAACAGCTACAGTCCCTATTGTCAGGATCTGCCGGCGATGGTGACCGAGGGCCGGCACTGCGGGGTCGACCGCTGGATCGTCTTCCCGATGGTCGCCAACCTCACTTTCGATGTCGGCGCGATGCGCCGGCAGCAACTCCTTGGCGGCGGGCCCGAGCAGGTCCCCTACGCGTTTGAGAACGAGCGGATGCTGCAGGAGCTGCATACGCTCTATCCGGACCTTGGCCGCCACTGCCTGCCGGTCATGATCCTCGACCCGCTGCGTGAGCCGGCGGCCCAAATCGCCCACCTGCGCCGGCTACGCGAGAAATACCCGTTTTACGCACTCAAGATTCAAGGGACGATGATCCAGTCCGACGTGGGCGCCGCGAAGAAGAAGAGCACGCGACGCGAGCGGTTTCTAGATCGGATGGAGGAAGCGATCCCGTGGGCGCAGTTGCTGGCGGTCGTCGCCCGCCGCGCGATCCGTCCCAGGAGGTCGCGAGTTCGTGAGCGTGGCGCCAGGTTTCCCCGCGGAATGTCGCCACGTGCTCG
>CAYVDZ010000589.1:0-4040 GCA_964450575.1 uncultured Opitutus sp. | reverse complement strand
GTCGGGAAGGCATACACGATTCACAATTCACGGACTGACCCCGTCGGATCGACCCGTCCAGAGCGCCGATTCGCCGTCGACGTCGTCGGACCGGGGGCATGGCGGTGAGGTGGTGTGCGTGTTACATGTCTCAGCAGACCCCGTCGGATTGACCGTGGGCTCGGTGCAATTTTAGGAATTACGCTCGGGAAAAATGGCAGAAGAATGATGGCAGAAGAATGGATTTATTATCCTGCCTTCATTCTTCCGCCAATAGTCAGGGATCACAAAACTTGATGCAGGCCGAGCGGACGAGGGCCGAGCGGACAGGGTCAGGCTGAAACATGCGGGCCTGGCGGACACGGTCGGGCTGGCGGACAGGGTCGGGCTGAAACATGAAACGGTCGCCGGCAGCGCGAGGTGGTGTGCGTGTTGCGTGTTTCAGCCAGACCCCGTCGGATTGACCCGCGAAGGGGGGAATCCGCCGCCAGTGCGTCCAGCGCTGCTGGCACGGATGCCCGAACTGCACCTTTACACCATTGCCGTCGAGGAGGTGCGTCCGATGTGTACCGAGCTCTCCTCTGCGGTGGCGAGCGCAATGGGACCGGTGGTCGCGTCCGTTCGCATCCAGGCCGCACAACTTGCGGACGAGTACCTCGTCCGGAACGCATTATCCCTCAGGAAAGCAAGCGCTGCGTGCACGTGGCCAACAGATGCGCAGCTCTGAGCCCGATCTTTTGGCATACTCTACAACGACGAAACAGACAGACCGTTCCTGCCGCCTTACACCAAACTCAGCACTCAACCGATTCATCCCATGATTACGCGCCCGCGTTGGACAAAAAATACGCTTATATTTGGCGGATCAGCAGCCTGGGGGCTGCTGCTCGTCTCGTGCATGATGGTAAATCGTGCCATCATCTCGCCTCCGACCATACCGGGAGCGACGTTCGTTGGATCAAAAAACTGTTCCGAGTGCCACGACTCCATCAATAGTGCGTTTCACGACGCCACGCATGCGAAGCTGATCACCTCGGGGGAGTCCGGCAAAAACATTGGCTGCGAATCCTGCCATGGGCCCGGCAGCATTCACTCCAAGGCTGGCGGTGGCACGGACAATATTGTTAACCCCTCGAAAAACCCGAGCACGTGTTTCCAATGTCACGCGGATAAACGCGGTGAGTTCGCACTTCCGCACTCGCATCCGATGGGCAAGGTCACTTGTACGGATTGTCACGATCCGCACAAAGGCGACGCCGTGATTGGCGGCGGCACCAATCTCGCCTCGGCGAACGACACCTGTCTGAGCTGTCACGAAGCGCAACGCGGGCCGTATGTCTTCGAGCATGAAGCCCTGCGGGACAACTGCACAACGTGTCACAATCCTCACGGGACGGTGAACGACAAGATGCTGAAGTCCCGGAATCAGACGCTCTGTCTGCAATGTCACTATCAACAGCAGACGTCCACTGGCCAGCTACTGATCGGCGGCCGTGACCACGCCTCCTTTGTCCAACGCGGCACGTGTTGGACCGCCGGGTGCCATGAGGCCATCCACGGCTCGCATGTGAACTCATCGCTCCGCTTCTAAACAACTTCGAACCTTAAACAAATTTCGCCATGCATAGCTTTCGCATTCACGCCCTCTGGGCGGTCCTGCTCGCTCCCCCGGCGTTTGCCGCTGACGTCGTCACTTCGGGTACCATCGCCGTTGGTGGCGGAGGGGCTCTGCTCGACGGCGACCGGCCGTCTTACCAGCAGATTCATCAACAAAAGAAAGATGGATTCGGTGGCATCGAGGAGTTTCTCCTGATCCGGGAAGGAAAAGACGATATCCTCAAGTTCGACCTTCGCCTGCTTCCCGGGAACGATGACTACCGCGTCGCCGTCCGCTACGAGAAGATGGAAAAGTATTATATTGATGGCGGGTTTGATCAGTTTCGCGTGTGGTACGATGGATCGGGAGGATACTTCCGGCCGACCGACACGTCATTCGTGATGTTCCCCGAGGACCTTTCGCTGACGCGTTCAAAGCTCTGGTTGGAGGCCGGTGTCTATCTGCCGGGCGAGACCCTGCTCCGCGCCCGCTATGAACGGCGGGCGCGCGACGGCACCAAGAGTTCGACGGCTTGGGCCGATTCGAACCTGGTCGGCACCGCCGGCACCCGCAGTATCGTTCCGTCCTTCTATGATATCGACGAAGTGACGAACACTTTCACGGTCGACCTCGGCAACGACGTAAAGGAAGACGTAAAGTGGAACGTCGGGACGCGTTACTCCGAAACCGAGCTCGACAATAAGCGCAATATCCGGCGCCGGCCGTATGAAACGGCGGATCGCATCGTGACGCATAAGGACCAGACGACGACCGACATGTTTACCATGCACGGCTTCTATCTCCGGAAACTAAGTGAAAAGTTGACGCTTTCCGGTGGCGCGCTCCGCACCACGCTCGACTCCCATCTCGCGGGCAGCCGGATTTATGGTCAGACTTATGACCCGGTCTACGATCCCGTTTACATTCGTCGGCAGCAGCGCGATGAAGGTTTCTACGACTTGGGCGGCGACGCTGAGATCCGGCAGACGGTCCTCAACTTGAACGCGGTGTATGTGCCGAAGAAGAACTGGTCGGTCCGCCCGAGCGTTCGCTTTGAGAATATGCATCAGGAGACGATGTCACACTTCGTGGAGACGAATATCAGCAGTGGGCCCGCGTTTACGGCGATCATCGAAGAAGTCGAAGCGGAGCATAAAAAAGACTGGGACGAGTTTGCGGGTGCAGTGGACGTACGTTACACCGGGTTGCCGAACTGGACCTTCAGCGGCGAGGCGGAATGGATCCATGGCGAGGGTAATCTGGAAGAGGAGCGCACGCTCCATACGGGTGTCCTGACGATCGATCGGGATATGGAGAATACGCGCTCGATGCAGAAGTATTCGCTCAACTCAAACTGGTATCCCAGGTCCGGCCTGACGGTCGCCGTCCAATATTACTTCAAGGCGAACCAGAACGATTACGATGCCCGGCGGGACAACACCCTCGTGGGTACGGGGGATCGCTACCCGGCCTTCATTACCGACCAGGATTTTGAGACTAACGATTTCAATATTCGGGTGTCGTGGCGTCCGGCGTCCCTGTTGAGTTTCGTCACCCGTTATGACTATCAACAATCGAAGATCATCAGCCAGGAAGCAGATTTGCAAAAAGTCGACAGCTCCACGCTGACCTCACACATCTTCAGTGAGAGCGCGACGTGGAGTCCGACGGGGCGGTTGTTCCTCAACGCAAACGTCAATGTAACGTACGACCAATTGGAGACACCGGCCTTTGCCTTCGTGAAGAATGGCGATAACAACTACATTACAGGCGCTATCGGAGGCGGCTACGCCCTCGCCAAACTTGATGACGTGTATCTGGACTATAATTGGTTCAACGCGAAAAACTTCGTCGATACGTCAGCCACGTTTCTCCCCTATGGCGTATCGCAGAAGTATCAAGGTGCCTATATCACCTGGGTACGCCGGCAGACCGAGAACCTGATCTACACGGTGAAGTATGGCTACGTGTCGAATCGCGACGGCACGTGGGCGGGCCTCAATGATTTCGATGCCCATGTCCTCTACGGACGGGTGCAGTACCGGTTCTGACCTGACAAGTACGACTCGAAGCACCGGGGCCTTGAATGGCGCGACTGACTCGCGCTCATTCAAGGCCCTTTTTGCTTTTTGGCCGCGGACTCGCGGGTGAGCACGGCTTTTTCACGACTACGCGTAACCACGCAGCAAGCTGGATTTCACCTGTCATTGCGAGAAGCGAAGCGACGACGCACAGCCCCGAGTAAACCTCTCCGACGTTTTTGTTGGCTCAACGAAGAAATGATATTCTTAAAGGTCGTGCCCGCCCCACACGAATGAAGCCGCCGCGTTACGTTCTCGCTCTCGACCAAGGTACGACGAGTTCGCGGGCGATCGTGTTTGATCGCGCCGGCGAGGTGCGGGCGGTCGCGCAACAGGAATTTCGTCAGATTTATCCGCAGCCGGGATGGGTCGAACACGATCCG
>CAYVDZ010000588.1:1679-4044 GCA_964450575.1 uncultured Opitutus sp. | reverse complement strand
GTGATGGGAGCGGGAACGGCGGCGGCAAAGGACGCGTCGCTGGACCCATTCGCGTTCATGCGAATCAGACCGGACGCACCGGGCAGCGCCCCACCGACGAGAATTTTTCCATCGGACTGCATCGCCAACGAATGTACCGCGCCCCCAACGGTCGCGATGAACGCGGTATCGAACGTTCCGTCCGCATTGAAACGGGCGAGTCCGCTGCGGGCGGCACCTGCAATGTTATTAAACGCACCGCCCACGATGATTTTTCCGTCGGCGAGCGTGAGCAAGGCATTGACCGCACCATCCGGGCGGGGCTGGAAGGTCGTGCTCACCGAACCGTCGTCGTTGAGGATGGCGAGATTTCGTGCCGAGACTCCGCCGACGGAACCGAAGTTTCCGCCGATGACGATCGAACCGATCAGCTGCAACTGGGTGAAATTGCCGCCGACCAGGATCGAACCGTCGGGCAGGCTCGTGAGGGCGGCCACCGGACCATTGAGGTTCGGGTTGAAATCGAAATCGAGCGAGCCATCGGCCTTCACGCGGGCGAGCCGGTTGCGGGTCACGATCGCGCCGGTCGCGCCCGGCTGCAGACCAGAGAACGAGCCGCCGACCAGAATCGATCCGTCGGTTTGCAGGCCCAGAGAATCAACCGCGGCATTCGGATTGGGATTGAAGCCCGCATCCACGGCACCGTCGCTATTAATCCGGGCGAGGTAATTCCGGGTCACGATCGCGCCGGTCGCGTTGGGCTGAAGCGTGGTGAAATTGCCGCCAATCACAAACTGACCGGAAGAAAGTGCGAGAATCGCATTCACCGGCGCATTTGCCAGGGGATTGAAGTTCGCATCGACGGTTCCATCCGGATTGAAACGCGCGATACCACTACGAGCGATGACATCGCCGGTCGCACCGGGCTGGACGGCGCTGAAACTGCCGCCGGCGACAATCTTACCGTCGGCCTGCAGCACGATCGCGTTAACATTGAAGTTCGGGTTCGGGTAGTAGGCGGTATCGAGCGTCCCATCCGCATTGATCCGCGCGATAAAATTTCGAGCGGTGGCAGCGGTGGCGAGATTCGGCTGCAAGGTCGTGAAGGCGCCAGCAATCACGATCTTGCCGTCGGACTGCAGGGCCATGGATTCGATCAGTCCGTTGACGTTCGGATCAAAGGTAGTGTCGAGGGCACCATTGGCATCGAGGCGGGCCAGGCGATTGCGGGCGACGTTATTGATGGTGGTGAACGAGCCGGCGATCACGATGCGTCCGTCCGGCTGTACGACGATGCTGGATACGGCGCCGTTGGGGCGCGGGTTAAAAAATTGATCGAGGGTGCCGTTCGCGTTGAAGCGAACGAGATTCCCGCCGGTGGTGTTGTCCAGATTGGAGAATGCGCCGCCGAGCAGCACAGAGCCGTTGGCCTGCACGGCGATCGCCTGGATTTGTCCACTCAGGCGGCTCGCGCCCGCGGCGAAGGCCATACGCAACGTGCCGTTGGCATTCAACCAGGCAAAGCCGGCGAGTTGCGAGGCAATGGGGGCGCCGCTGAGCCGAAGAGCGACTGCATTGACGGGGCCGTCGGTCGCGAGACTAGGGCTGAAGCTGACGTCCGGAGTACCTTCGGGATTGAAGCGCGCGACATTGGTGCTGCGGGAACCGCCGAGGTCGGAGAAGCTCCCCACGGCAATAATCTTGTTATCCGGCTGAACGGCGAACCCGTTAACCACGGCGCCGGTCGAGCCACCTGCGGCGGGATCGAAGGCGACGTCGACCAGGCCATTGGCGTTCAAGCGCGCAAACGTGGGACGCGTGATGCGAGCGGGCGCCCCGATCGGATGCAGCGAGGTGAAGTTGCCGCCAATATAGAATTGTCCATTCGGCAGAACCCGCAACGAGTCGACCCGGTTGCCAGCCAGTTCGTTGAGATCGAGGTCGAACGTCGCGTCGACCGTTCCGTCGGAATTCAGGCGGGCGGCGTATTTCCGCAGCGTCCAATCGGGCGCATCGTTCGGCTGAAAGGTAGTGAACGGACCACCCACCAAAAGGCGGCCGTCAGATTGCAACGCGAGGACGAGCACGTTGCGGTTGGCGTTCGGATTGTACGCCTGATCAACTGCGCCGTCGGGATTGAGCCGGGCGATGAAATTGCGCGTGGTGGGGGTCGTTTCGCCCGTGCCTTGAATGGCGGTGAAGGCGCCGCCGAGAATGGTTTTGCCGTCGGACTGCACGGCGATCGCGCTAACGCGGGCGTTGACACTGGCGTTGTGCGCGGTGTCGAGCGTGCCGTCGGCATTCAGCCGCGCGAGGAAACCACGGCCGAAGGTTTGAGCGGAGGTATTACTGGAGGATCCCGGGGCAAGGGAATTGAACTGGCCGC
>CAYVDZ010000588.1:0-1669 GCA_964450575.1 uncultured Opitutus sp. | reverse complement strand
AGAGAATCTTGCCGTCGGATTGGAGCGCGACGGCACTGATCCCGGAATTTGGGGCGGGGTCGAATGCCGTATCCAGCGTGCCGTCGGCATTGAGCCGCAACAAATTCGGGCGGCGCGTCTCCGACCCGCGGGCCGGCGTCACATTGGTGAACGTACCGCCCACCAGGATCCGACCATCGGGTTGCAGGAGGACGACCCCGACCGGACCATCAAGCCCGGTGGTGAACTCTGAGTCGATCGTTCCGCTGGGATTGAGGCGCGCGAGGTAATTGCGCGTTTCGCCACCCACGGTGGTGAAGGTGCCGCCGATGATCACCTTGTTGTCCGACTGAATCCCCATCGTCAGCACGCGGCTATTGACGTTCGGGTGGTAGGTAGAATCGACGGTGCCATCGGCGTTGACGCGGGCGAGATAGTTGCGCGTGACGCCACCGACGCTGGTGAACGTGCCCCCGATGACGACGCGGCCATCGGACTGCGTGACGGAGGCGAGCACCCGCCCGCCCGCATCCAGTTCAAAATTGGTATCGAGGGAGCCCTCGGCGTTGAGCCGGGCGAGGCGGTTGCGAACCACTGGAGTTACGCCATTGCGCGGTATCGCACTGGTGAAGTAACCGCCAATGATGATCTTGCCGTCACTTTGAAACGCAAAGGCATCCACCAGACCATTCACCGCGGGGGCGAACCCGCTATCGAGCGAACCATCTGAATTAAAGCGAGCGACGAAGCTGCGGGAAAACGTGTCGCTACCCCGGCCCCAGACATTGCCGAAAGAGCCACCCACCAGAATTCCGCCGTCCGGCTGGACCGTAATCGCCATGACACTACCATCAGCGCGCGGGATGAATTCGGAATCGAGCGTCCCATCGACATTGAGGCGGGCGATGCGCTGGCGGCCGGCAGGGGCGGTATCGCCCACCGGCTGGATGGTCGTGAAATAACCACCGAGGAGAATCTTGCCGTCGCGTTGGACCGCGAGGGTGGTGACGCCGTTGTTGGCATCGGGATTGAAATTGGCGTCGACCGTGCCGTTCGCATTCAACCGGGCGATCCGATTTCGGGTCGTGGCCGCGGCATCCGCGGCGGGATGAAGGCTGGTAAAACCACCACCGACGATGAGTTTGCCTTCAACGTGTGAAGCGAGCGCCAGCACGATGCCGTTCGGGCGCGGATTGAAGGAGGTGTCGAGCGAACCATTCGCATTGAAACGCGCGAGGTGACGACGTTCGACCGCGGCGGCGAGGCCGGTCGGCTGGGCACCGGTAAAAGAACCGCCCACCACGATCTGACCATTCGGTTGCAGCAAAAGGGCGTACACCTGGGGAAGCAAAGAGCCGCTGACGTTCGGGTTGAAGCCGGCATCAATGGAGCCATCGGGATTCAGCCGGGCGACGCGTCCGCGCGCGATTGGGGCTCCGGTGCCACCGGGTTGCAGCGAGGTGAAATCGCCACCAATGAGGATGCGGCCATCGGGTTGCACGACGATTGCCCGCACCGGGCCACTGGCGGTCGGGTTGAAGGAGAGATCGATGGAACCGTCGACATTGAGGCGTGCGATATTACTCCGCGAAATCGCTGCACCGGTTGGGGCGGTAAACGCGGTAAACTGGCCGCCGACGATGATCTTGCCATCGGCTTGGGTCGCGAGGGCGTAGACGTTGCCATTGAC
>CAYVDZ010000587.1:2230-4048 GCA_964450575.1 uncultured Opitutus sp. | reverse complement strand
GGGTAACATCGGCGGCCGCGATGAAAGCATTGTACCCGCGCCCCGCGGACAAGAGGACGTGCAGAAGGAGTGGGCGCTCTATCTCCGCCAGGTGGAGAACCTCGACCTCCAAGTCGGCCGGATCGTGCGTGCGCTCGAGGAAGCCGGACAACTCGCACGGACGATCATCGTCTTTACCAGCGATCACGGACTTGCGCTCGGTAGCCACGGGTTGATGGGCAAGCAGAATCAATACGAGCACACCATCAACGTGCCGCTGGTTCTCGCCGGGCCTGGGATCCCGGCTGGAAAGCGCTTTGCTGCCCAGTGCTACCTGCGTGATTTGTATCCAACAATCTGTGACCTGACGGGCGTGCCCGTGCCGGCCTCGGTGCAGGCACTGAGTCTCGTGCCGGTGTTGCGCGGCGAACGGACGGAGGTTCGAGACGCAATCTTCGGTTATTTTACCGATACCCAGCGGATGATGCGCGATGCGGCGGGCTGGAAGCTGATCTGGTATCCAGCGCAGCAGAAGTATCAGCTTTTCAACGTCACCGCGGATCCCAACGAGTTGCGGGATCTCGCGGGGGAGCCGGCGCAGCAGGGGCGACTGACCGGGATGAAGGCCGGGTTGGGTGACTGGCAGCGTCAGTATGACGATCCGCTGTTTGCCAACCGGCCAAAATCGGATTCGTCTGCCCGATGAAGAGAGAGCGCCCCCTCTCCTGGCTGTTGGTTGCGACCGTAGCGGTGGCGGGAGTGACCGCGGCGCCGATTGATTTCAACCGCCAGGTGAAACCGATCCTTTCGGAGAACTGCTTCAAGTGCCACGGTTTTGACGAAGGCTCGCGCGAAAGCGGTCTGCGGCTTGATCTCCGCGAGCAGGCGCTGAAGGCAGCCAAATCCGGAGACATTGCGATCGTGCCGGGAAAGCCCGGGGAAAGCATGTTGCTCCTCCGCGTGACCGATGAGTTTGATGCGATGCCTCCGGAAGAAACGGGCAAGCGGCTGAAGCCGGAGGAGATTGCCATCCTGCGCCAATGGATCGCAGAGGGAGCCGAGTACGCGCCCCATTGGGCGTTCGTGCCGCCGGTAGCCGCAGCGGTGCCGCAAACCAAGATCACCGGCTGGGTGCGCAATCCCATCGATGCGTTCGTCCTCGCTTTGCATGAACGCGAGGGCGTGCGCCCGCAGGCGGAAGCCGGGAAGGCGGCTTTGCTGCGTCGCGTGAGCCTTGATCTTACCGGCTTGCCACCTTCGATGGCGGCATTGGATGCGTTTCTCGACGACCGGGCTCCGGATGCCTACGAGCGCGCCGTCGATCGCTTGCTGGCGTCTCATCATTACGGCGAACACATGGCGGTCGACTGGCTTGATGCGGCGCGGTACGCCGACTCGAACGGATTCTTCCGCGACAACACGCGCCAGATCTGGCCGTGGCGCGATTGGGTGATCAACGCCTTCAATCGTAATCTCCCGTATAATCAGTTTACGATAGAGCAGCTCGCGGGGGATCTGTTGCCCAATCCCACGCCCGAGCAGCGGATCGCCACCGGCTTTAATCGTAACCATATGGTGAGCGGAGAGACCGGCATCATCGACGAGGAATATCGCGTCGAGTATGTCGCGGATCGCATCGAAACCACCTCGACGGTCTGGATGGGGTTGACGGTCGCGTGCGCTCGGTGTCACGACCACAAATATGATCCGATCTCGCAGAAAGATTATTACCAGTTGTTCGCGTTCTTCAACAGCAGTGTCGAAAAGGGGACCATTTCTCCCGATGATCCGCCACCTGTGATGGATGTGGCCACGCCGAGCCAACGCACGGAGATGGAT
>CAYVDZ010000587.1:0-2220 GCA_964450575.1 uncultured Opitutus sp. | reverse complement strand
GCGGAGGCGGTTTTCGCGGACGTCACTGCCCCGCTCCAACCTTTGATTGCGGCGTGGGAGTCGGTCGTGCCGATGGAACTCCAACCGCCGCGCGAAAGCCTGATCGCTTACGTTGACTTTGAGCCGGAGCCGGAAACACCGGCGACGGTCCCGGTGCCTTCGGTGCAGTCGACGTCGCCATCGCTGCCCTCGTCACGATCAAAGCGGCTTCCGCGCGCCGTGGAGCGCGGCAGTCTCTATAGCGAGCCGGGCCTGATCGGCCAAGCGGCCGGTTTCGACGGCATGCAGCATCTTGAGTTGGCCGCTGATTTGCCGCTGGCGGCTGATCAGCCCTGGACGGTGGGGATTTGGGTTAAGGCGTCGGGCTCGTTGAGTTGCGTGCTCTCAAAAATCGAACCATCGGGCGATCGTCGTGGCTTCGAACTCATTTGGCAAAAAGGCCAGCTGCACGTGAATATCGTCGATCGGTGGATCGCGAGCGCGATCGAAGTGAGTACGAAGGAACCCGTAAAACGTGCGGACTGGACTCACGTCGTGGTGAGTTATGACGGCTCGAGCAAGGCAGCGGGTGTCCGCGTGTTTATCGACGGGGTGCCGACGGCGCTGAGTGTCGGCCGGGATTCGCTTCGTGGTTCCATTAGTAACCGCGAACCGGTGCGCATCGGGCGTCGCGATAGCGGACTCGGGTTTTACGGGCAGCTCGACGAGGTGCGCATCCTTTCGCGTACGGTCGATCCCGGGGAGGCGCGGACCTGGTATTGGAGCGAGCGCCTGCAAGGCGTGCTCGCTGTGGCGTCGGAGAAACGCGATGCACGGCAGCAGAAATTCATCCTGGATTGCTATGTAGAACGTCACGGTCACGCGGCGAGCCGCGAGGCGAGTCAGCGCGTCGCGCTGGCACGAGCCGCCGAGGACAGATTCCGCGCGAAATTGCCGCAGACGCTCGTGATGCAGGAGGTCGCAAATCCCCGCCCGACACACGTGCTCAAACGGGGGCAATACGATGAGCCCGGCGAGGTCGTTCATCCCGATGTGCCGGCTTCGCTGCCGCCTATGCCGGCCGCGTCGCCCCGTAACCGATTGGGACTGGCGCAGTGGATTGCGTCTTCGGAAAATCCCCTCACGGCGCGCGTCGCCATGAACCGGCTGTGGCAGCAGTGTTTCGGCACCGGCTTGGTTGCCACGCCCAATGATTTCGGGGCGCAAGGCGATTTCCCCACCCATCCGGAATTGCTCGACTGGCTCGCGGTGCGTTTTGTCGAAAGCGGTTGGGATATGAAGGCGATGCTGCGCTTGATCGTCACGAGTGCGACTTATCGCCAGTCCTCGATTCCCACGCCCGAGTTGTATCAGCGCGACCCTGACAACTGCTTGCTCGCGCGCGGGCCGCGCTTCCGGCTCGGGGGCGAGATGATCCGCGATCAGGCGTTGGCGGTCTCTGGTCTCCTGGTGGACAAGGTTGGCGGTCCGCCGGTGAAACCGTATCAACCCCCGGGTTTGTGGGAGGCGGTTTCCTATAATGGCGAGCTGACGTATGAGCCGGATCGCGACGAAGGGTTGTGGCGGCGTTCGGTGTATAGTTACTGGAAACGGACCAGCCCGCCGCCGGGAGTGCAGGTGTTCGATGGACCGACCCGCGAGACCTGTGTGGTGGGCCGGCCGCGCACAAATACGCCGGCGCAGGCGCTCTTGCTCCTCAATGATGAAACCTTCGTGGAAGCGGCGCGCGCTCTGGCCGTGACAGCGGCCACACCGGGTGACGCCTCGCGCGACCAGCGCATCGGCGAGCTCTTCCGGCGCGCGACCATGCGCGAACCGGCGGCGGTGGAAGTCGCGGCCCTCGCGACCTTGCACGCCAAGCAACACGAGCGTTACGCGCACGATCGCGCAGCCGCCCAACAACTCGTCCGTGTCGGCCAGTCACCGCGCGGACACGAACTTGATCCGGTCGAGCTGGCGACGTGGACCGTCGTGGCTCAGACGATCCTCAACCTGGATGAAGTTGTAATGAGGCGGTGACGCATGAACGCTTATAATTTCAAACATCCGCCGCCGGCCGATGCCTTGATGACGCGGCGGCAGTTTTTCAACCGCTCGGCAATGGGCATCGGGACGGTGGCGCTCGCTTCGTTGCTCAAGCCAACCCTCTTCGGCGCCGACGGCGCGGCGTTGACGCTGGGCCAGCCGCATTTTGCCCCCAAGGCGAAACGGGTGATTTAT
>CAYVDZ010000586.1:0-4062 GCA_964450575.1 uncultured Opitutus sp. | reverse complement strand
ACGTGGCCCTTTCCCCGTTACTCGGCAATCTCGCCGAAGCCTGGCCGGATCGTCCGCCCGTGATCATCGACGAAAGCGATGCCGAAAAGGACAGCACCTCGCGCGCCCTGGCGCTCGGCTACGCCGGCACGAGTCACAAAAACTGCAAAGGTATATTCAAGAGTGTCGCCAACGCGTGCCTGCTCGCACAACGCCAACTCGCCGGCTTTCCGACCATGCTGAGCGGTGAAGACCTCACGAACGTCGGTCCAGCCGCCCTCACCCAGGATCTCGCTGCCGCCGCCGCGCTCGGGATCACGAGCATCGAGCGCAATGGCCACCACTACTTCGCCGGACTTTCGGAGTTTCCCGCGGAAATCCAGGCGCAGGCGTTGAAACATCACTCCGATTTGTTCGAGCCCACTGCCGCCGGCTGGCCGCGTGTCCTTGTCAAGAATGGGCGCATCGCGTTGGGCTCCGTCAACGCCGCACCCTTTGGTTCCGCTGGCGACCTCGACTTGTCAGCCCTCGAACGAGTCGACGTGGGCTAATGCGACTGCACCCGTCGCACGGCAACCACCCGCGCAGCACTTCGGATGTTCGGGTACCATGGCCTGCGGCGTCAAAGGGAAGTTCCGTCCCGGTTTGCCGATTCATCGGCTGAGGGCGCCAGCGATCAACGCGGCAAGCGTCCGATTTGCGCCACTTCGCGCCTGGCAAAGGGCAGGAATGCACTCCCGAAACTCACAAAGACTATTGCGAGAAGAGCCCCAGCCTGCGATGTTTAAAACCTCCCCAAATCCCTGATGTCTTCCACCTCGTTCCTTCGTTTCACCCTCGTTCTGTTCGCCGCAACCGTGGGCGCGTTCACCTCGCTCGCAGCAGATAAGAAGGTTCTGCTTATCGCAGGTCTTCCGAGTCACGGCCCGGGACACCATGAGCACAATGCCGGCGTGCTTCTGTTCCAGAAAATGCTGGCCGGAGTCAGCGGCCTCCAGACCGAAGTTGCGCTTAACGGCTGGCCGAAGGATCCCCGCTCCTTTGAAGGCCTATCCACTATTCTGATCTATTCCGACGGCGGACTGCGTCACCCCGGGTTGCAGGACGACCGGCTGGAGCAACTCAAGCGAGTGATCACCAAAGATGTCGGCCTCGCCTTGATCCATTACGCGGTCGAACCCACCCGCGAACGTGGCCAGGCGGAGTTTCTGCAATGGGTCGGCGCGGCGTTCGAGACGCATTTGTCCGTCAATCCCCATTGGGACGCCAATTTCAAGAATCTCCCGACTCATCCCGTGACCCGTGGGGTAAAGCCTTTCACGATTCGCGACGAGTGGTATTTCAACCTTCGCTTTGTCGCCGGCATGAAAGGCCTGACGCCCCTTTTCGCCGCAGTCCCCGATGCGAGCACGATCACGCGACCCGACGGCCCTCACTCGGGAAACCCCACGGTCCGCGCAGCGGTCACGCGCGGTGACCCGCAAACGGTCGCGTGGGCCTACGAGCGCCCGAATGGCGGTCGCGGATTTGGGTTCACCGGCGGGCATTATCACACGAATTGGGCCCAGCCCGATTTCCGCAAACTCGTGTTGAACGCGATCCTTTGGACTGCGAAAATGGAGGTCCCAGCCGGCGGCCTGGACTCGGTGGTGCGCCCCGAGGATCTGACTGTGAACCTCGATCAAAAGCCCCTGCCGAAACGCGCAGCGCCCAAGGCGGCGGCAACCGGGAAGTAAGGGAAGCCGAACGGGGTCAGGCCGTTGTTTGTTGATTTTGGGGAGATCAATTGAGTCAGCATCCAAGGGCATCGTCTTCCCACCCACCTCGCGCCCGGAGCGCAGGAGGCGGACCTTTCTGCAGGGCTTTTTGTGCCTCATGATTGCCACCTGATGAGCCGGTGCTTTCCTGTTAAGAATGGCCAAGTCCCTTTGTCCCTGGCGTCGGCGAACTCGCCACGCCTTCGCCTCCTTCCTACTCACGTCCGCCCTCGCGGTCCACGCTCAGACTTCTCCCGCGGCGCCGCCAGCACCCACGCCTCCACCGCCCGGCATTGATCCACCGGCACCCGTAATTCCGCCCGCGATGTTCGCGGTCCCCGACGACTTCGAGATCACCCTCTGGGCGCAAACGCCACTCTTCCGCCAGCCGTCAAACATCGATGTTGATGCGCAGGGCCGCGTCTGGGTCACCGAGGCCTTCAACTATCGCCGCCATGCGGGCAAGGATCCCGATGGCGATCGCGTTGTCGTCCTCGAGGACTCCGATGGTGACGGCAAAGCCGACAAGAGCACGATCTTCATCCAAGAGCCGTCTCTGCTCGCACCGCTGGGCATCGCGGTGTTCGACAATCAGATCGTGGTTTCCAATGCGCCCGACCTCATCTCTTACACCGACGTTGACGGCGACCGCCGATATGATGCCGCGATCGACAAACGCGACGTCCTTCTCACGGGTTTCAACGGCCGCAATCACGACCATTCGCTCCACTCGGTGACGGCGGTTCCGGACGGCAAATGGTATTTCAACCACGGCAACACCGCCGCGCAGTTCACCGACCGCTCTGGGAAAACGTTCCGCATCGGCAGCACCTATGATCCGCGCGGCAGCGGCGCAGTCCCGTTGTACAGCTGGAAACCGATCGATATCGCCGGGGCGAAGAGCGACGACGGCCACGTTTACGTGGGTGGTTTCACCGCCCGGATGAACCCCGACGGAACGAACGTCGAGATCATCGGCTTCAATTACCGCAACAGCTACGAGCAGACGATCACCTCCTTCGGCGACGTCTTTCAAAACGATAACGATGATCCGCCCGCGTCGCGCACGACCTTCCTCCAGGAATACGGCAATCTCGGCTTCACCTCCCGCGATGGCCGCCGCGCCTGGCGGGCCGACCAACGCCCTGGCCAAACCACTGCGGTCGCGGAATGGCGTCAGGATGACCCGGGGGTGATTCCCGCCGGCGATGTGTATGGCAACGGCGCCCCGACCGGCATCGTGTTCTATGAAGGCGATGAACTAGGCGAAAAATGGCGCGGTCTACTGCTCAGCTGCGAGACCTCGCGCAATGTCGTGTTTGGCTACTTTCCCAAAGCGGAAGGCGCCGGGTACAAACTGGAACGCTTCGATTTCCTCACGACCAACCAAGAGCAGGAGTTCGCCGGCATCGACTCGCAACGCGGCGCAATGCGGGCCGAAAGTCTGAAAACATGGTTTCGTCCGTCCGATGTCGCGGTCGGGCCTGATGGTGCCATCTACGTCGCCGACTGGTTCGACCCGCGCACCGGTGGCCATCAGGCGCGCGACAGCACGTTCTCGGGTGCGATCTATCGCATTACGCCGAAAGGCAGAAAACTCACGATTCCCACGTTCGATCTCAACACCACCGCAGGCCAGATCACCGCGTTGAAGAGCCCGGCGGTCAATGTTCGCTATCTCGGATTCAGCCGGCTCAAGGCCGCGGGTGCCGCCTCTGTCGGCCCGGTCGCCGCGTTGCTCAACGACGCCAATCCCTACATCCGCGCCCGCGCCGTCTTTCTGCTCGCGCAGCTCGGACCGCAAGGCATTGCGAAAACGGAAGAGCAACTCCGCTCCGGGGATCCTCAAATGCGCGTCGCGGCTTACCGGGCGTTGCGTCGGGCCAATCTAAACATCCTCGGCCACGCCAAGACACTCGCGACCGATTCGTCTCCCGCCGTGCGGCGCGAAGTCGCGCTTTCCCTGCGCGATGTTCCCATCACGCAATCACTCGACCTGCTACTCACCCTCGCGAAGGGCTACGACGGCAAAGATCGATCCTACCTCGAAGCGTGGGGTACCGGCGCGAAAAACAAGGAGGCGGAGGTCTATGCGGCACTCAAATCCGTGGCCCCCGGCAGCGACGCGGCGAAATGGCCCGCCAGCTACGCCAACCTGCTCTGGCGCCTGACCCCCATTGGAGCCGAAAGCGCCTTCGCCACCCGCGCGGCAGCGATTGCGCTCCCGGAATCCGACCGGCTCGCCGCTGTAACCGCCTTGGGTTTCATTCCCTCCAAGGACGCCGCCAATGCCCTGCTCGACCTTGCCCAGACCTCCTCCGGCATG
>CAYVDZ010000585.1:0-4072 GCA_964450575.1 uncultured Opitutus sp. | reverse complement strand
TCACCAACCCGCCCTTCGGCGGCATGGAGGAGGACGGCATCGAGTCCAACTACCCGGCTGAATTCCGCACGCGCGAGACCGCCGATCTGTTTC
Organism: uncultured Opitutus sp.; assembly: GCA_964450575.1. Taxonomy (GTDB): domain Bacteria; phylum Verrucomicrobiota; class Verrucomicrobiia; order Opitutales; family Opitutaceae; genus ER46. Next base: position 3,979 of record CAYVDZ010000585.1, on the reverse strand, counting down.
TCGTGCTGCTCATGAAAGTCCTGAAGCCCGGCGGTCGCGCCGGACTCGTGCTGCCCGACGGCACGCTCTTCGGTGAAGGCGTCAAAACGCGGATCAAGGAAGCGCTCCTCACCGAGTGCAACCTGCACACGATCGTCCGCCTGCCCAATGGCGTCTTCAATCCCTACACGGGCATCCGCACCAACCTGCTCTTCTTCACCAAAGGCGCGCCGACGCAGGACGTCTGGTATTACGAACACCCGTATCCGCCCGGAGCCAAAAGCTACAACAAAGGCAAACCGATCCGCATCGAGGAGTTTGAGGGCGAGCGCGCCTGGTGGGGTTCAGAGAAAGACGGCTTCAAGGCGCGGGAGGAAAACGAACAGGCTTGGCGCGTCTCCATCGATCAGATACGGGCGAGCAACTTCAACCTCGACCTCAAGAACCCGCACAATTCCGACGCTGGTCCCGGAGACGTGGACCACCTCCTGCCGGAATACGAAAAGCTGCTCGCCCAGATCGCGGAGACGCGAGCGAAGTTGAAAAGCGAACTCCACCGCGCCTTAACCGCCACCGCTGGGAGCGACGTATGACGCTCGAAACGTTCTTCGACCAGTTCGCCGACGCACCGGGGTCGGTGGCGAAGATGCGGGAGTTGGTGCTAAGGCTCGCGGTGCAGGGAAAACTGGTTAATCAGCTTCCAAGCGAAGAACCCGCCACCAAGCTCCTTGATCGAGTTCAGAAGACCAAAGAGCGGCTAATCAAAGAACGCGCAATCCGCCGACAAGAAACCGACTCGATTAGCAACGACATTGCTCCTTTTCCGATTCCGCAATCATGGGTGTGGACTCGCCTCGGAGAAATTGGTGATTGGGGTTCCGGTTCAACTCCCCCACGAGGAAACCACGACCTTTACGATGGCGAAATAACTTGGCTAAAATCTGGAGAACTGAAAGACGTCCCGGCTCTCGCCGGCTCTTCTGAAACCGTCACTGAGCGGGCATTGAAAACTGGATCGTTCAGGCGCAATCAGCCGGGCGACGTTCTGTTCGCCATGTACGGAGCAACCATTGGGAAGGTCGCGATTCTCGCCGAACCGGCGGTGACCAATCAGGCGGTTTGCGGATGCACGCCATTTGAAGGCGTTTCAAACCGCTACCTGTTCAACTATCTGATTTCGCAGCGAGCCGCTTTCCACGAAGCAAGTGAGGGCGGAGCGCAGCCGAACTTGTCAAAGGTCAAGATAGTAGCTTTTCCCTTTCCACTACCGCCCCTCGCCGAGCAAAAGCGAATCGTGGCGAAGGTGGATGAGTTGATGGCGTTGTGTGATCGGCTGGAGGCGCAGCAGCAAGAACGGGAAATTCGACACGCCGCCCTCTCCCGCGCATCGCTGGCCCGCTTCGCCGAAACGCCTATCCCGGCCAACCTCAAACTCCTCTTCCACCCATCCTACGCGATCCCGCCCGCCGACCTCCGCAAATCCATCCTCACCCTCGCCGTCCAAGGCAAACTCGTCCCCCAAGACCCCAACGACGAACCGGCAGAACAGTATGTCGGACAAAACGAGGAACTACAAGAAAGCGCACAATTCGAGATTCCTGAAGAATGGACGTGGACTCAGTTGAGCCAACTTGCAGAAATCAATGGTGGCTTCGCATTCAAGAGCACTGACTATACGGATGAAGGCACAAGAGTGGTTCGCATCTCAGATTTCGACGAATTCGGCTTCAAGGATCACAGAGTGGTTCGACATCCCTACTCGTCTGAGCTGAAAAAATTCACTCTCGCCGAGAACAATATACTGATGGCTATGACCGGCGGAACAGTGGGAAAGAGCTACTTCGCCAAGTCACTTCCCGAGCCAATGGTCGTTAATCAGCGCGTTGCTGCGATCAAGGTTTTGGCGCACGCGATTCCAAGCTATATCGACATCGTAATCAGGTCCGAAATGACGCAAGAGGTCATCCAATTGGCCAAAAATTCCACGAACGACAATATTTCGATGGGAGACATCAAAAGATTTGCGATCCCCCTCCCGCCCCTCGCCGAACAACGCCGAATCGTAGCCAAAGTGGATCAACTGATGGCGCTGGTTGACCAACTCGAGACTCAGCTCACCGCGTCCCGCGCCACCGCCGCGAATCTCCTCTCCGCCGTGGTCGCCGAACTGACCTGATCGTCATGCCCGTCGCGATCCCCTGCCTTTCCGCTTCGCGCTGGATTGATTTCAAGGGTTCAGGTCGCACTCGTCCGGCACTCATCGCATGCGAACTTCCCGACGGGACAGAAATCGAGTGCGTGGTGAAACTCGGCGGTCACAAGGAATCATCGCCGCACCAGCCCGTCTGCGAAACGGTGGCAGCCCTGCTGGCGGTCGATCTCGGTCTGCCAATGGCCGAACCCCTGCTCGTGGAAATCACGCCGGAGTTCGCCCACCAAGCCGTACCGGCCCATCAGCCGGAAGCCCGCGCCCGCTGTGAAAAGGCGCTGGGTTGGGCCTTTGCCACCAAGCATTTGCCTCCCGGCTATTCCCTCCTCCCAATCGGCAAATCTCCAGCGCGGGCTTTGGTTCCTGCCTTGGCTGAACTGTACGCCTTTGACGGCCTCATCCAAAATGCGGACCGCGTTCCCGCGAATGCCAATTGCCTGATCCGCGGGAATGAACTGCGCATTTTCGATCACGACCAAGCCTTCGGCTTCCTGCTCGATCTTTGGGGGGCCAAACCCGTGGATGAGATCGACTCCTATTCTTTTCTCTCAAGGCATCTCGCCTATCCCCACCTCGCCCGTGATCGCGCCCATTTTACCCGACTGGAAGGCGCGTGGCAGGCGATAAACACCAAGACCGTCGCCGGCTATCGCGATTTGCTGCCCGATGCATGGTCTGGCAAAAAACGTATTTTGCATCGATCGAGACCCACCTTAACAGTCTCCATGCGAAACTCGCTTCCGCGCTGGATGCGATTACTCTCTCCTTACCGCCGTCCCCATGAAAACCGCTTACACCTACACGCTCCTCCGCTACGTTCACGACGTCGCTTCCGGCGAGTTCGCCAATGTCGGCGTGGTATTGCTGGCGCCGGATGCCCGATATGCCGGCGCGCTCTGCCGCGATACCCACGGTCGCATCAGCCACTTTTTCCCCGACATGGAGCGCGAGGGTTTCAAGTCCCTCATGCGTTATATCGAACGCCGGATCGATGAACTCGGCGAACGCCTGCGCGGCGAACTACCGCTCGATCAGGTCCCGTCCGATGCAGGCGTGCTCGCACGATCCGTGCTACCTCACGACGACAGCTCCCTGCAATGGAGCCCCGTCGGGGGCGGACTTTGTAATGATCCAGGGCCCAAGCTGGAGGAACTTTTCGGCCGCTACGTGACCCGCTACGATGACAAGACAGGCGCCAAGGGACGGGATGACGGCGCGGTCTGGCAGCAGTTCAAACGATCCTTTGACGCCCAAAAAGTTACCAGCCGACTCCAACCGAAGAAGATCGCCGGAGCGGACGACGAGGTGGAATTTGCCCACGCTTACAAATACGCAATGGCACTGTTTCGAGCCGCTCTCCCTCGATCTCACACAAGCCGACAGCATTCGCGAAAAAGCCCACCGGTGGCTCGGTCAAATGATGGGCGTGCAAGACTCTAGCGAAGACTTCCGCATTTATTTTCTCGTGGGTGCGCCGCGCGATGAGCGCCTGCTCGATACTTACCACAATGCGCTCAAGCTATTGGGCAAAGCTCCCGGCCAGGTTGAAATCGTACCCGAGGAAAATGCCGATCGGTTTGCCCATCGCATAGCCCGACTTGTCACCGAGCACGAAGCAGACGGAAGCTAGGCTCAGACATCCTGATCTCCACTGGAATCAATCTGAGCCCAGTTGACGATAAACGAGCCTGAGGTCGGTCGTCGGGAAACAGGTTTCGGTGGCGGTGAGTTCCGCGCATAACTTCAGACCTCCTGACATAGCCGGCGACGTTTTTCGCGTTTTCTAGAGGG
>CAYVDZ010000584.1:693-4082 GCA_964450575.1 uncultured Opitutus sp. | reverse complement strand
GGCCGGCGCGCATCATGTTTTCTCCGCGGGCCATGGAGACCAGGCGTGCAGCATGCTGGGTCCACCGTTCGAGGTACGGACGCTGGGCGGGGTCGGCGGCGATCGCCGCGGTGTAGTCTTTCACCTGGCGTTGGACCGAGGCGACGAAGGGATCATTGGCCTGGATGCCGCGTTCCGTTTTTCCACCGGGCTTGAGGAGCAGGGTGTCCTGCCAGTTCCATGTCGGCGCTCCCGCCGTATCCAGATAGTTGTCACTGATTTTATATTTGATCAGGGACGTTTCCCATTGATTGGCGATGATGGTGATCCACATCAGCCAGAGTCGATTCTTGGTGTCGATGAAGAGGACGGGATTGCAGTCGGGGAACTCCTCCACGTCTGCGAGGAGAAAAGGCGCGCTCCATTCCGCCTGGCCTTTCTTTTTGCGGGATCCCATCACCCGCACGTCATCGGCCCAACGCTCGCCGCTCCCCTGAAACCATCCGACCAGGAGGTCGCCGTTGGAAAGCTCGACCAAGGTGGAGCCGTGCGCGTGTTGATCCTGGACCGGAAAGATGAATTCCGTCTGCAGCGTCGACGACGTGGTGCCGGGCCGTACCTGCGAAAAAGCGCCGGAACAGAGCAGGGCAAAAAGTAGCACGCCAACCGTGCGCGAGAGGTTGAAGCAGACGTAAACAGAGGGGGAAGTCATGGGTATGCTGGAGTTTTCCCGTGCGTACGTCCGAGACGAGGGTTTTCTGTAACTTCCGGGCGCGCCGGCAGGGCTTTGCTCCGTTCGCTTCATTGACACACCTGCGATTCGGTTTGTGTTGAACGATTTTGGCCGCGCATGAGGATTTGGGTGCGGCCCGTCACCGGTGTCTGTCATCATTATTTCGTGAGCTCCTTTACCAACCCTCAATTCACCTGGAATGAACGCTTCGCCGACGAAGCGTTTTTATTCGGAGAAGAGCCCAACGCCTATTTGGTGCGGCAGCGGTTGCATCTGCAGCCAGGACGGATCCTTGCGTTAGCCGATGGGGAAGGACGCAATAGTGTGTGGCTGGCGCGGGACGGCTGGACGGTTGACGCCTTCGACTTTTCTGCGAACGCGGTGGAAAAAGCGCGGCGCCTGGCAGCTCGCCACCACGTACAGGTCAACGTGACCTGCACGGATTGGCAGTCGTTCGATTGGAAACCGGCGCATTACGATAACGTGGTCGGGATATTTTTTCAGTTCGCGGCTCCCGACGAAAGGGCGGAACTTTTTCGGCGGATCGATGCCAGCCTCAAACCGGGCGGCGTGCTGGTAATCCAAGGCTATACGCCGGTTCAGTTACGTTTCAAAACCGGTGGCCCCGGCAAGCTGGACCACCTCTATGATGAGGCCCTGATCCGCGCCGCGTTTCCCGGTTATACGGTGATCGATCTCTCGATCTACGAAGCGGAAATCGCGGAAGGACGCGCGCATTGCGGGATGTCGGGGTTACTCGGCTTCGTCGGACGCAAGCCGTAGCGTCCTGCTCGCCGTGAGCGGAATAGGCCGGGTTGCGCCGACATTCCATCCAACGCGTTTTACGGAAGGAAACACCGATCACGCAGTGCCCGATGTAGTGAACAAATGGATGCGTGGGTTGCGAGCCCCGTGGTCACGTGCACATGACGTGATCCTTCTGTAGCGATCGGGTTCGATCGTAGCCGTCCCTACCGGGCAGCGGGAAGCGAATCGAGCGCTTGCGCCGGAGCGGCGGCCGCTCCCGCGAGATCGGGCCCGCTCACCGCCGACGCGTCCCAACCGCGAGCCAAGTCGGCCCCCGTCATCCACCAATCGTGCGCATGGATGCGGATCGGGCCGCGCACCCGTTCGCTCAACCGGGTCGGTAGAAGCATGCGGCCAACCTGACGGTACTCGAGGAACGTTGTATCCACATGCGCCCCCTGGGTCGTCTCAAATCCATTCAGTGTCAGGTGCACGCGAAACAGGCGGCTCGTGCGCGGATCGATCCAAATGACGACATCGTCCGCTGGCGAAAACCCGAACCCGGGGCGCAGCGTGGTCAGCAACCGCTGATAGGTCACGCCCGCCTCGCGCGCATCATCCAGCCGGACGAACGCGGCGCGACGCGCCTGCAGGAACGAAGGGCCAAGATGGAAGAGTTGAAAGGCGTCGGCCGTCATCGCCGCGGCTTGGAGCTTCTTCTCGTCGAACTCGCGGATCCCGTTGTAGGCGACCTCGACGGTCGTGGGCGTGCGCAGTACCTTCTTGGTGCCAGCCGGACCCTGCCACCACACCGCGTAGAGTTGATCCGAGGGCCGATATCGTTCCTGAGCGGTGATGCGATAGGCGGAGTCGGTTACGAGCGGCTGGATCCGCTGGATCAGCGTGCTCCAAGTGCCGTCGATCGAAAGGTTGAGGTCTTCCGCCAACGTCCGAACGTCTCCGCCGTGCGCGGCGAGGCAGCGCTCGAAAATCGCTTGCGCCGCTGACTGCTCGCTGGCTGTTGCGCTCTTCGCGGCGCGGGGAAACCGGGTTGAGCATCCGGCCGAGACCAGCATGACCGCCGCCCCGAGCGCTCCGAGGCGGATTCTCCACGAGCGAGGAAAAGTAATCTGCATCCCGGACGATGCTTGAGCTAAGCCGGTTGGCAAACGGCCGGACGTAGTAGGCGAGGGTACCATTGTTTTACCTTTGGAAACGCTTCCGCCCCGATTCATCAACAACTGCTGCCATGGCATTTGCCAGATGGAAACCGGGCGGCAGTATCGGGGAATGATATGGGCTCAGATTCAATGGAGCGGGGAGGACCCAACGGCGATTGCCTGGGCTTGTGCGCTCGCGTACGTCGTTGCCGGGGCCCTTTGTGGGGTTACGGGCACGCGCTCGCGGTTGGCGCCTGGGCGCTCACGGCCGGATCGCGGAATCTGGATGGCGCTTGGCGTCCTCCTCGTGCTGCTCGGTTTGAATAAACAATTGGATCTGCATACGATGTTCGTCCATGGCGGCCGCGATGCCGCCCGGGTACTGGGATTTTATAATTATAAGCGGCAGATCGAGGCGTTCTTTTTTGTCGTGGTCACAACGGGCATGGTGGCCGCCCTGGTGTATCAGTGGCGGAGAATCGCCGGCTTTGCCGGAGCACATCGCGCCGTGGTGGTTGGTCTGGTTCTGATCGCTGTCTATACCGTCACTCGGTTCGCCACGATCATGCATTTGGCGGAGCGATGGCCGGCCCTAATGGACGATTCGACGGGTTTCATCGCCTTCGAACTGGTGGGCAGTGTCGTAATCGGTTGGGCGGCGGTCTCGGAAATCCGTGAATAGGCCGAACCCGAATCGGCAGCGGCCACGACCCTCTGCCTGATTTCGTCGGGCCGTTGAGCGAGTTCGCTTCGCTGGGCGCGACGAAGCT
>CAYVDZ010000584.1:0-683 GCA_964450575.1 uncultured Opitutus sp. | reverse complement strand
AACCGCGACGTCAACCTGGATAAAATCCGCCGGACTTATTCACTTATATAAACCCGGCTCCGGCTGCATCGTGCTATTTGCTCTTCTGCGGAGCCTTGAGCGCCGCGATGAAATAGTCGCTGGGGGTGGCGTGTTTCATGCCGGGAGCACCGGGATAAACCAGTTCGCAGCCGATGCCGATCGCGTTGCAGTGTTCCTGGAGTTTCACGCCGAAGTTGGAGGTGTGGGTCGGATCTTTCTGATCCTGGCCGAGTGCGGGAGGGGCGCTATAGGTGAGGTACACCGGGGGATCATCGGCGCAGCGTCTCAACGCTGACGAACCGCATCTGCTCAGGAAAGAGGACCGCGAGCCGACACACCAAAAACCCGGCGGTTTCCGTCGCCAATTAACGATAAAATTCGCTCGCGCCCTCTGCGTTTGCAGAGGTCTTCAGGTATCGTTACGGACGCCAGATCCGAAGCACAACATCCGCGGTGAACTCTGCGGGAACCTCGAACCGCTTCTCTCCTTCCGTACGCACGCTCTGTGGTGGCACGTCATCGAGCGGTGCGATCCACTGCCCGGTCCAGCCTGGCCCAAAAGCCTGTGTGAACTCGGTGTGACCGCCCTGCGCAAGATACACCCAATACTCGCGCCCAACCGCGGCGAGACACACGCCGGGCCGTGCGATATCCCAAGTCGG
>CAYVDZ010000583.1:0-4087 GCA_964450575.1 uncultured Opitutus sp. | reverse complement strand
GCACTCGCGTTTCTCGTCAGCTTTGGCCGGATCGAAATAATCCCACTCGTTGGGCAACGCGTGCTCCGCCAGATAGGCGTCGAGCTCGGCGTCGGAAAAATAAAAGAACGGGCTCACTTTCAACGCGCCGAAATTTTCATCATGCGATACGATATCGAGGCCGGCGCGATTCGGGTTCTGTACTTTGCGCAAGGCCGTGATCCAGACCTTGGGCGCCAGCTCCTTCATGCCGCGTTGAAACGGCTCAAGCTTCATTAGCGCGCTGAACTGCTTCAGACCTGCCTCGTCCTCGGTCGTCGGGATCGGACCATGAATAGCATCGCGATGCGCCGCAGTCACCCGCGGAAGGAAAGGCTTAACATTGAGTTTGAGCCGGGCCTGAATGTCTTCGGCGTGCTTATACGTGGCGGGACGATTATAGCCGTGATCGACCCAGAGCACCGGGATGTCCGCCTGCGCCTGCACCGCAACGTGAAGGATCGCCGCCTCATAGGGACGAAAATTGGTGGAGACGATCGCCCGGCCCTCCGATTGAGAGATCGCCCAACGCACGATCTCCAGCGGTGATTGAGAACGAAGGTCGGCGTTCCAGCGAATAAGGTCAGTGGGAGTCATGAAGCAACGGTGAGAATAGAGTGCAGTCGTACCACAGCGGGGTCAGGACCGGATGCCATCGCTCAGCGGCTCAGAAAAAAGAACGTTCGCAGTTGCCCGCGAGGCGCTCTTCTCGATGAAGTACTTGGATGAATTTGCAGCCATGACGCCGAGAAGACTTGCACCAGCGAGCTAATGGGTAAAGGTTAAAAGACGTCATATTTAGTAAAGATGTCATGTTAGATCTAATTAACTCTTCAAAGGCGTTTTATAGAGACCGGGCTTCGGAGGCGAAGCCGTCGTTCGTTGCGAAGGCACGGCGTTGAGTTACTGACACCCAGAGAAATGATCCGCGCTCCCATCCCTTCACCGCTTCGGTCCGAGCTCGATGGCTCCGCCTCCGCTTCCTTGTCGGGAACGGTGTACTTGGTGGGCGCCGGACCCGGAGACCCGGAATTGTTGACGTTGAAAGCGCATCGCCTGCTCCAGCAGGCGGACGCCATTGTTTACGATCAATTGGTTTCCCCGGCGATCCTGCGACTCGCCCGGCCCGACGCCGAACGCGTCTTCGTTGGAAAAAAGGGCGGCGGCTTCTGCTGCCCGCAACGCGATATCGAGGGCACGCTGATCCGTCTGGCCCGCGCGGGTAATAATGTCGTGCGCCTCAAGGGCGGCGATCCCTTCATCTTCGGCCGGGGCGGCGAGGAAGCCGAAGCCCTGGTCGCAGCCGGTCTCGCTTTCGAAATCGTGCCCGGCGTTACGTCCGCGCTCGCGGCCGCCGCTTATGCAGGCATTCCGCTCACTCACCGCGCTCACGCTTCCGGCGTGGTCTTTCTCACGGGTCACGAGGATCCGCAGAAGTCAGATTCCGTAATTCATTGGGAGGATTACGGCCGGCTCGGCGCCACCCTTTGCATTTACATGGGTATGAAGAATCTGGAGACAATCATGCGCCGCTTGCAGGCGGGTGGCTTGGCCGCCGACACCCCGGCAGCGGTGATTCAGTCCGCCACAACCGCAGACCACCGCCAATTGATTTCGACCGCGGGCAAGATCGCACTCGAGTCGGAGCACGCCGGTTTTGGTGCTCCCGCCATTATCATCGTCGGTGAAGTGGCCGCGCTCGCCGATAAACTCAGCTGGTTCGCCGAAGCGGCCTTGAACACTCCTGGATCCAATGTCGGCGCGCTTGAACCCGCCGCTGCCGCGCCCGCCTTCTCCACATGATCGTCGCCCTCATTGACAACGGCTCGCTCGAACCCGCGGCGCACCTTAATTTGCGCGCCGTGGCGACAGCGTTGTCGACCCGCACCGGGATCAGTGTCCACGCGGTGTCGTGGAAGCACAGCGATCGGATTCCGGTCGAAGTCCTGGCCACGGAGTCTGCTTCAAATGAAACCCCCACTCCCGCCTGGACCCTTGCGCCTTTCGTGCGCGCAATGACGGCCCTCGGCCAACGGGAGTTTCTCTTCGTCCCGTTTTTCATCAGCGCTCAAGGGGCGATCGGATCCGCCCTGCGCCATGACCTCGAAAAGTTGCAGGCGGAACGCCCGCAGCAGCCTTTTGAATTCAGTTTCACGCCGGGCTTGGCCGCCAGTGGCGTCATTCCCGGGATCGTCGCCCAACGTATTCTCTCGACGCTCGAAACGCTCGCGCTGCCATCCACCACGCCGGTGATCGTGGTGGACCACGGAGGCCCATCCCCCACCTCTGCCGCTCTGCGCAACGAACTCGCCGCGGCGGTCAGCGACCTCCTCGCGGGTAAAACCGGACCCGTCGTCGCGGCCTCCATGGAGGGCGAGAAACATGCCCACAACCAGCCGGTCATGGCCGATCAGCTCGCGTCGGCCGGTTTTGACACGGGCGATGTCGTGATCGCGCCGTTGTTTTTATCGCCCGGCCGGCACGCCGGACCGGAGGGCGATCTCGCCCAAATCGCGCGCGCGGCCGAAGATCGGCTCGCCCTGCGCTCGCTTCGTTGTCACTTCACCGAGCTCGTCGGTACGCATCCACTCGCCGTCGACACGCTGGCTCACGCCTTGCGTGATTCGCTCTCCACGCTCCACGCTCCCACCTTCGCATGAGTTCCACGCCCGAAAACGTCACGATTCCCGTTCCAGAAAAGCCGTTGCACAAAAACGAGCTACTCAAAGCGGAAAGCAATTTCCTCCGCGGAAATATTGTTCGCGAGCTCGCGGATACGTCCACGGGCACCATCAGCGAGGAGAGCTCGCAGCTCACCAAGTTCCATGGGATCTACGCCCAGGACGATCGCGACTTGCGCAGCCAACGTCGCAAGGAAAACAAGGAGAAGGCGTTCAGCTTCATGGCCCGCATCCGCGTCCCAGGCGGAGTCTGCACGCCCGCCCAATGGCTCGCGCTCGACCAGATTGCCGGCGAGTCCGCCAACGGCACCCTCAAGCTTACGACGCGACAGGCATTCCAGTTTCATGGCGTGCTCAAGGGCGACCTCTGGCGCGCGATCAATGGGGTTAACAAATCCCTGCTCGACACCATCGCGGCCTGCGGCGACGTGAACCGCAATGTCATGTGCAATCCGAACCCTGAGCGGTCCGAGCTACACAGTGAGGTTCAAAAGGTCACCCAGGCGATCAGCGCCCACCTGCTTCCCCGCTCCCGGGCTTATCATGAGCTCTGGGTCGCGGACGAACTTGTCGCCGGCGGCGAACCCGAAGTGGAGCCGATCTACGGCAAGACTTATCTGCCCCGCAAATTCAAGATCGTGGTCGCCGTGCCGCCCAGCAACGATGTCGACATCTATGCCCACGATCTCGGCTATATCGCAATTACGGATACAGCGGGAAAACTGATTGGGTTCAATGTCACGGTCGGCGGCGGCCTCGGTATGTCCCACAATCAGATCGAGACGTTCCCGCGCATCGCCGATGTCCTCGGCTTCTGTACCGTCGAGCAGGCCGTCGATGTCGCCGAGAAGGTGGTCATGGTGCAACGCGATTACGGCGATCGCACGGACCGCAAACACGCGCGTTTGAAGTACACGATCGAGGACCGCGGGCTCTCCTGGTTCCGCACGCAGGTCGAAGAGCGCCTCGGTTATCGCCTGACCGCTCCGCGCGCTTTCACGTTTACCCACACCGGGGATCGCTACGGCTGGGTCGCCGCCCAGGATGGTCGTTCGCACTTTACGCTCTTCATCCAAAGTGGTCGTGTGAAGGACGATGGTGACTACCCACTTCGGACTGCGCTCCGGGAAATCGCCCGCGTGCACCGCGGCGATCTGCGCCTGACCGCCAACCAGAATCTGATCATCGCCAATGTCACGGCCGGGGATCGCCCGCAGATCGAGGCGCTATTGAGTAAGTATAAACTCGATACGGCCAACCACGCCTCCGGGTTGAAGTTGAACGCGATGTCGTGCGTCGCCCTGCCGACCTGCGGACTCGCCCTCGCCGAGAGCGAACGCTATCTCCCCAATCTCGTCGAAATCCTTGAAGCGGAATTCGAAGCCGCC
>CAYVDZ010000582.1:1865-4087 GCA_964450575.1 uncultured Opitutus sp. | reverse complement strand
CGCGCCGGTCGCCGCCTCGTGCTGACCGCCGCAGGTCGGAGCGCGCTGGAATATGCGGAGCGAATTTTCTCGGCCGGGCGGGACTTGGAAGACTGGCTTCGCGGTGGAACGGGCGGTGCCCGGCGTCCCCTGCGGGTCGGGGCGCTGAGCACCCTTTCCAAGAACCTGCAGTTTGACCTGGTCTGGCCCCTCCTGCGGGATTCGGTCGACGGGGTGACGGTCGAACAGGGGTCGCAGGACGAACTCCTCACCAACCTGCGGGAGTTCCGTCTCGACGTCGTGCTCACGAGCTTGCCGGCCGGTGCCGCCGAGGCACCTTCGCTTCAACAGGTGCTGCTGGGCGAGATGCCGGTTTACCTGGTGGGGCGCCCGCCCTTTCGGATTCCGCGCAAGCCGTTCCCCCACTGGCTGGACGGCCTGCCGCTATTCCTCCCCTCGCGCCGGAGCACGGTTCGGGTGGAATTCGATACGCTGGTCGCCCAAGCCAACGTGCATCCCCAGGTGCGCGCCGAGGTAGACGACATGGCGCTGCTCCGCCTTCTGGCGCTCTCGGGCGCCGGCCTCGCTTTGGTCCCGAAGATCGTGGTGGAGCGCGAACTCGTCGCGGGCGCTGACCTCAAGGTGGCCCGCGTCCCCGGGCTAACCGAGCGGTTCTTCGCCATCACCGGTGCCCGCCACCGGAAGGACGTGCGGACTGAAACCCTGATTCGCGCGCTCGGCATGCAATTGGCCGCCGCGGAGCGCTCACCGCGTAATCCATGAAAGCCTAGTTGGTGTCGCAAAGGAAGGCCCCATCGGACCGGTCGCCTCGATGGAGGAAGGGCAGTCCGCGGGAAATTGATTCCCGCGCGAAAGTGACACTTGATTTGACGAGTAGCTGCCGGTCGGACGGGGTCTGCCTGTTGAACGAAGCCGCTGCGCGGCGCAGGGGTCTGGACATTTCGAGGAGCACGAGCGATTCTCCGGAGACGATGATAAAGTCGGACGCGAAAATAAAGTCTTGGGCTTCCGTAAGTCGCAGTTTCTCGCAAAAACCGTGGATCGCGCTATTCGTTGGCTGCCCAAGCCAAACACAAATTAAATCAAACGCACCATTCGTGCCATGTATTTAGTCGGTGCGGGATTTTCAATTCGGACGGGCTTGTTCAACAGGAGTCCTGTGTCGGCTGCTGCGACCCAGAACTCTCAGAGTTGCGTGTTGCAGAATCCGTCGTTGTGCAACGTGCAACAGGCTGACCCCATCGGCCCGGTCTCCCCATCCGCTGCCGCCGGAAACTATCTGGACGCCCCGGTTGGTCCGAATCCTGTCCCAAGCTGATCGCCTGCTCGGGCGGCTGGCGGGAGAAGGGCGACAACTTCCCAACCCGCACCTGCTCATCCGGCCCTTCATCCGGCGGGAAGCCGTTTACTCCAGCCGGATCGAAGGCACACAGGCGACGCTGGGCGAACTGCTGGCCGCCGAGGCGGGTGCTATTCCAGAACGCAGCCCGGAAGACTTGCGCGAAGTCGGTAACTATGTGACGGCTTTGGAACACGGTCTGAAGCAATGAACGCGAACTGAGCATGAGGATCTGAGATCTTAATCGGATCTCATACTAATCGCTCGTGAAGTCCTGAGCCATGCCACCGACGAGCGCGGCATTTTTGACCACGGATCACTCGGATGGCACGGAGACATGAGTTCGTCCGTATCGTCACTGGTTAGAATCTAGCAAGGCGGTGCCTCAGACCGATGCGGTTAAAACATCAATCAACCGCAGATTTCGCGGGAGGAGCGGATAGGAGAAGGTACTCTCAGTCTGATCCGCGAGATCGGAGTAGTCAGCGGTGAAAAATCTGACGGTTTGGAAAACTTGACCTGTCCACAGTACGTTTGGTCAATCAAGGACTCTGGAATTTTTGCGATGCTAATATCAGCCCCGACCTTGCCCCAGCGGAGGGAGGCGTCAGCGCGACGCCGCTTCCACTTCGACGGGAGGTGCGGCGCTGTCGTGCACGACTTGGGCATCGACCACCATCGCGGTGACCAGGTCGGCACCGACGTTGGTCATGGTCCGGGTCATATCGAGGATGCGGTCGGCGCCGAGGACAATGCCAATGCCTTCCGGCGGGATGCCAAAGGTCGCGAGGAGTCCGGCGATGAGCGGCAGGGATCCGCCTGGAATGCCGGCAACGGCGACCGCGCTGAGGACCGACAGGAAAAGCAACGTGAGCTGTTGGCT
>CAYVDZ010000582.1:0-1855 GCA_964450575.1 uncultured Opitutus sp. | reverse complement strand
ACCTGGGCGACGAAGAGCACGACGCAGCCCTCGTAGAGCGCGGTGCCGCTCATGTTCATGGTGGCGCCGAGAGGCAGGACGAAACCGGCCACGCTGGGCTGCAACTTGAGCGTGTCTTTGGCGCACGCGAGTGCGGTCGGGAGGGTCGCATTGCTCGAACTGGTGGAGAACGCAGTGATGAGCACAGCGCGCATGTCTTTCCAGGCTTTGGCCGGACTTCGTTTCGCCCAGAATTTTAACCAGAGCGACATCGTGCCGAACAGGTGAATCAACAAAACGAATACACAGCCGAGGACGAACACGCCGAGGGCGACCACGATCTCGACGCCGACTTTGATGATGACGCTGTAGATCATCGCTGGAACGGCATACGGGGCGAGCCGCAGGGCGAAGTTCACGATGCCGGTCATGAGTTCGGTGACGAGTTCGAGCACATCCGTAATCTTCTGACGCTTGGCCAGCGCGAGTTGCGTGCCCACGGCGCCGACCAGGATGGCAAAGAGAATCAGCGGGAGCACGTCGCCGAGGGCGGTGCGGGTCTGACCGACGACGGCGCCGAACAAGTTCCGCGGCATGAACATTTCGACCACCGTGGAGAAGCTCATGACCGGCGAGGCCGCGCGCGTCGCGATGTGGCGTTCGGCGGCGCCGCCGAACTCGGCGAGCAGCCGCGTCTTCGCCTCGAGATCGAGATGGTTGCCCGGTTGGAGCACGTTCATCATCAGGAGCCCGAGCCCGACTCCGATGACCATGTTGAGGAAGAAGAGGAAAAACGTGCGGCCGGCGAGGGGCCCCAGCCGATCGAGGCGGCCGAGTTGCACGACGCCGGTGGCGAGCGAGGCGAAGACCAGCGGGATCACGACAAAGAACAGCATCCGCAAAAAGATCTGTCCGAACGGATCGAGTACGTCGGTGGCGACGGCCCGCATCGTGACCAGTACTGGGGGACTGAACGACCCGATTGCGAGGGTCACGAGTCCGGCGATGACGCCGATGACAAGACCGAGAAGGATGCGATTCGCCAGCGGCCGATTAGTCTCTCCCATATTGGACGCGCAGCGTTAGAGCCCGTAGCGGCGTTGTCGAACGGGAAAGCTTTGGCGCCTCAGATGAACTGCCGGGGTTTCCTGCTGTTCACCGGCTCTGAGTTCGCATTTGACTGCTCGAGATGATGACGAAGTTCAGCGCGGTCGTGCTGGCCGCCGGGCGCTCCACGCGCATGGGTTCGGACAAAGCGCTGCTTGGCGTCGAGGGGCGGGCCTTGTGGCAGCGACAATGCGACGTGCTGCGCGAAGCCGGCGCGACGGAGGTTTTTTTATCGGCGCGAACCGATCAGCTCTGGGTAGAGGATCCTGCCGTGGTCGGGCGTTTCGATGCGATCGTACGCGATGCGAAGCCAGACTGCGGGCCTTTAGGTGGAATCGTGGCAGCGCTGGAACGCGCCGCGTGTTCTCATCTGGCCGTGCTCGCGATTGACTTGCCCGCGATGGATGCAGCATGGTTTCACCGGCTGGCGACACTCGCGGTGCAAGGAGAACCCGAAGTCGGCGTGGTGGGACGGCGCGAGGGGTATTTCGAACCGCTGGCGGCGTTGTATCCGAAGACTGCGTACGAGGCGGCGCTGGCCGCACTTACAGCAGGCGACTATTCGTTGCAGCGATTGATTGCGCGGGGCGTTGCGGACGGATTATTCTGTGAAATCGAAATCGCTCCGGCGGACGCGGGACGCTTTGCGAACTGGAATGAGCCGCGCTCGCAGCGCTGAGCAATGCGCCTGCTCGCGTATCACATCCGCGGGAGCACTAAGGGACTCGGTCAGAAATAAACGCTCAAATCTACTTGGGCTTGAGTCGCG
>CAYVDZ010000581.1:0-4109 GCA_964450575.1 uncultured Opitutus sp. | reverse complement strand
AGCACCTTTCACCTCGAACTGAACGGAGCATCATGGGAGTGAACCTTCCAACGACCGGCCCGGTTCTCTACGCCGAAGACGACGAAAACGACGTCTTCTTTCTTCAGCGTGCCTTTCGGAAGGCGAGTCTCCCCGGCTTGAACGTTGTCTGCGATGGCCAGCAGGCGGTGGACTATTTGAGCGCCAGCGAAAGCGATCCGGGGAAATGCCCCGTACCTTCGCTGGTGATCCTGGACATCAACCTGCCGTTTCTGTCGGGGCTGGAGGTGCTGGCCTGGATGAGGAAACAACCTGCGGTGGCCGATTTGCCCGTCGTGGTCTTTACCTCGTCGAGCCAGGAGAAGGACATCGAACTCGCCTACCGCTTGAACGTCACGGCCTATATCACGAAACCCAGCGCGGCGAACAATCTGGTGGAATTCGCGCATGCACTCCGGGCGTTTCAAGAGCGCAAAGCGGGCGTGGCTTTCGATTTTTCCGGGGTCTGCGGCTATCGCCCGCCCCCGCTGCGTGCGCGTTAGCCGGACTATTTCACCCTTTGCCGTGAACGCTCTACATGATGGGTACCACGTCTATTGTTACCTTGTCGCGAGCCGATAAACCAAGCCCGAGCGGTTGCATGGTAGAAGCAATGAACCAAGCCTTGTCAGGGCGAGACGCGAAGCGACGTGGCCATCCAGCTGCATTTATGGTCAATTGCCGCGGTCGGCTAAAGCCTCCCTCGCAATGACAATGATAGGTGTGAAATTTTCGGGTTAAGTGGTGCCGTTCCATCAGTAATCCTCTGGATCCATCGAACCGGGCTCACGCGAAGCCCCGAAGTTCGCGAAGGGCAGGTATTTCTTCGCGCGTTTCGCGCCTTCGCGCGAGATGGTTTGGGGCTTTGCGCCAACTGAACATGAACACCCAGGGTCCGGCGTCTCAGCCCCCAGCGTATTTCCTCCACGATCTCCGCGGCCTCCGGTTGAATCCGAGGCTTGGAGATCGAAAAAATCGAACCTTCAGACCCCCATCCAATACAATTTTACAGGCGCAAGCTAAAGGAGTCATGCATCCCTTCGTTTTCTTCGTTAACCTCTTTTCAACCTGAATGCAGTTGAAGCCACAGATTCCACGGATGAGCACAGATGACCAAGGCATATAAATTACCTGGGTCTTCGTTTCGTCCGTTGCCTTCTGTTTATTCTTCTACTGCTCACCGGAAACAGCTAGGAACCATGATTTTGCCAGTAATCCATTCAGGAGTAGCTGCTTCAGCGCCCTTCTGCTGATTCGTCGCCGACGTTTTATCTGCAACCCATCCGTTCCGTTCCAAGAAACTCAGCCTCCCCCCATGGATCGAATTTTCAAAACCGACGCTCCCGCCGCCACCCTGCTAATTCGAATCATGGTGGGAGGAATCTTTTTTTCCGAAGGCATTCAGAAATTTTTATATCCAGCGGACCTCGCCGCAGGACGCTTCGCCAGGATCGGGATTCCTGCCCCGGAGATCATGGGGCCTTTTGTGGGCGGAGTTGAAGTTGTATTCGGTTTTCTGATTCTGATCGGCCTCTTCACCCGCATTGCAACGATCCCACTGATTTTCGCCATGCTGGTCGCCATGGTTTCCATCAAGATTCCCATCCTTCTCGGCCATGAATTCATCGGGTTTTCGCTCCGCCCACTGCCCCGTTACGGCTTCTGGAGCATGCTGCACGAATCCCGCAATGATCTCTGTATGATCCTGGGCTCGCTGTTTCTCCTGCTCGTCGGCGCCGGCCGCGCTTCCTTCGATCACGGACTGTATAAACGAAGGTTGCCGTCGCCTTCGGTTCGGCACTGACCAAAGTCACTGCAGCCAGGTCAGCGCGGGACGAGTCAGCGAGCTTTCGAGCGCACTGCGGTCCCGCTCGACGCAGGTGCCCGTGCTTTCGTCGCCATCAAGAAATGCAATAAACTCGAGTTGCGGCGCGCCGCCCGCCGATAGCGCATGACGGACAATCTCCGGCGCCGGCAGCGTTTTTCCGATCCAAGCCGAGCGCACGTAATTCCTCCACCGTGCCAACGTAGAGGGCTGCATGCGGCCAGTATCCGGGCAGGAAGGCATTCGACAGATACCCGTTGCGGCGAGTTAACGCGTCAATCGCGAGTCGGGGCGTTGCCTTTCCACGCCGGCGGGCTGTGATGGAGGCATGTCCGGGATCATCGTCCTCGCTCCCTTGTTTCTCGCCTTCGAGGTTTGGCAACTGGTGCTGTGCGAACGTTATCTCGGGATCAAACAGATCGCGCGTGGGGCCGATCCGCGAAACCTCGGCTTGCATGAGTCGATTGCGTTCGGCTGGAGCATGACACTGCTCCTTTATGGCGTGTGGATGCTTTTGCTTTTGACCGCGGAGTTCGGTCGCATGCACGGCTTGGGACTGATGGCCGTGACCGCACTGGGATTCTCACTGCGGCGCGGCAACGCCCTCAAATGGATGCTGGTAGTTCTGACCTTTGAAGGCGCGATTCGCGTCGGCCTGCTGCTGTCGCTCTGCGCGATGGCGTGGCGGCGGCTTTAATCCAAATTCAGCCGTTTATTTTAGCCACAGATTATACCGATGAGCACGGATCCAGAGGATTAACTAATAAAGAGGTACCTAGCCGCAATTCACCCGCAAGGTGGGGGAACTGTAATTTCCAATGCCTTGGTAATCTCTGTTCATCCGTGGAATCCATGGCTTCAACTGCGTTTTCCAAGTTAATCCAAGCCGCTGAGACAGGATCCAGCCCATCCCGCCACCCAGACACCGACTGACCGGCGTTAACCGCTGAAGCGGCGGGTTTCGTCCTTGGATGCCGGCTCTTCAAACGATTTGCCGAAGAATTCCTGCGCCGCGGAAATGAATTTCGAATACTTCGTATAGTCACCGGTCCACGAGTTGGGCACCACGATGCGTTTGATGACGCCGCGGCCAATCTTGTCCGGTGCAGAACTGTCGGGCGCCAGCTCCATGGTAAACGTGGGATCGTGCGTATGGATCACGTAGTGCTTGGAACCGTCGCTTCCATCACGTTCAAGGCGGAGGAATGAGGAGATGTTCATCGCGCTGCCCGAAAGTGGCCGGGCTTTAGCGCCGGCACAACTCAGAACGCAGGTTCGTGGCAGGGAACGGCCCACGTTGTCGGCAACCACATTTTTCTGACGCCGAACGCGCGTTCCGCTCCTCGTCACAGGTGTCCAATAACAGAGTGCTGTTTTCCCCTTGAGCGACGACTCCCGGACGCGCAGAAAACTCCCCGACGGGCGCGGTCTCCGCCTCGTCCCGCCCCTCTTCTGTACCGCACGTCCGCCGCCACTCATGAACTCAGCCCGCCCGCAGTTGCCCATGTGGATCTTCATCGCGACGGATCTCGCGCTGCTCGGCGCGGCCGCCATGATCGCCCGGCAGGCGCCCCGTCCGTTCTCCGAAGCGACGATTCTCTGGATCGTCGGCTGCGTCATGGCCGGAATCTTTCTCGGCCTCGTGCCGATCATCTGGCGTTTCGAACGGTTGAAGAACGAAGCTCTCGACGACCGGCAGCGCGCGCTCGAGGCCCTCGCACGCACGATCAGTTCCTCCGCCGAGCAAATCAGCATCGCCACCGGCGGCCTGCATGAAATCGCCGAGCTGGCCCAGAAAAACCTCCGTCATGCGGATCATCTCCCTCAAAAATTGCAGGAGAAGATCGCGGAGTTTCAAGCGCAGCTCGCCCAAACCAATGATACCGATAAAGAGGAACTCGAACGCGAACTGCTGGCGCTGCGCACGAGCGAGAGCGAGCGACTCGACTCCGTCTCGCAACGCATCGCCAAGGCCTCCGCCGAATGGGCGAAACTCGAATCCGCCACCGCCCACCATCTGACGACCGCCAGCGAGACCTTGGCCAAGCTCTCACTCGGAACCGCCGGCGCCATCGTCCAGGCCCAAGCCGCGGCGGAACAAGCCCTCACCCAGGCGCTCGTTGAGGCGGCTCGCACCGTTGGCGAGGCCAGCGGGCAGGCGCTCAAGGCGCTGGAAAGCGCCCGCGCGACCGCACTCGCTGAGCTGACCGCTGACCTGACCGCGAAACTCGCCGGACTCACCCATCGCCTCGCCGATGATGTCGCC
>CAYVDZ010000580.1:0-4112 GCA_964450575.1 uncultured Opitutus sp. | reverse complement strand
CTCATCGGTTCCATCGCGATGCGTCGCGATGCCCAGGCGATTCCCGCGCTCCACGCGATCGCCGCCAAGGCGGCCGAACCCGCGGAGGTGCGCACCGCAGCCACGCGTGCACTGGAACGTCTGAATGGCAAAGCCTGAGTCCCCCTCAACGCCACCCTCCATGATTTCACCCTCTCTTTCCTCGCTTACCCGTCGCACGTTCCTCCGCAATTCCGCGGTCGCGTCCGCGGCCCTCTCGCTGCCGACGATCCTGCCGTCCCGTCTCTTCGGTCAAAGTGCACCGAGCCGTAAAATCACCCTCGGTTTCATCGGCACGGGCAACATCGCCCAGCCGCATATGGACGCGCTGCTTGGTTTCGATGACGTGCGGATCCTCGCGGTGTGTGATGTCGACAAGGCGCATCGCGATCTGGCGGTCGCCAAGATTAACACGGGTTACGGCAACAAGGATTGCCGCAGCTATAATGATTTCCGCGAAATGGTCGCGCGCCCGGATATTGACGCGGTGCTCGTCTGCACCCCCGACAACTGGCACGCGCTCAATGCAATCGAAGCAATGCGCAACGGCAAGGATGTCTATGTCGAGAAGCCGCTGACCCTGACCATTCAGGAGGGGCGTGAACTCGTCGCCGCCGCGCGTAAATACGGCAGGGTGGCGCAGACCGGCACGCAACAGCGCTCGTCCAAGCGGTTCCATGACACGGCGGAGTTCATTCGTAATGGCGGCCTCGGTAAACTCGATCGGATCGAGATTCTGATTCCCGCGAACAACAAGTTTACGGGAGCCACTTGGAAACCGGAGGCGGTGCCGCCGGGTCTGGATTGGGACCTTTGGCTCGGACCGGCACCGTGGTCGCCGTTCAACCGCCAGAGCTGTCATTATAACTTCCGGTTTATTCTCGATTATGCCGCGGGTCAGGTGACGAATTGGGGCGCCCATTATCTCGATATTGCGCAGTGGGCGCTCGGCATGGACGAGTCCGGCCCGGTCGAGGTGACCGGCGACGGCGAGTTTCCCACCAGCGGTTTGTTTACGACGGCGACGAAGGTTGATTTCACGTGCCGTTATGCGAGTGGCACCACCATGAGCTGCCGGACGCGTTACGATGGCATCAGCGATGGCAACGTGCGCTTCTTTGGCGAACGCGGCTGGGTCGATGTTTCGCGCAGCAAGAGCACGGCGTCCGATCCAGCGCTGCTTCGTGATATCAACGCGCAGGCAGGCAAGGGCGCCATCAAACTCGCGGTGAGCACGAATCACCACGACAACTTCCTGCAGAGCATGCGGAGCCGGGAGCGGCCCGTTTCAGACGTCGAGTTTGGCCATCGCACGACGACGGTCTGCAATCTTGGCAACATCGCCATGCAATTGAAGCGCAAGCTCCGCTGGGATCCGGTGAAGGAGGAGTTTGTCGATGACGTCGTGGCCAACCGGATGCGCTCACGCTCGATGCGTGGTCCGTGGTCGCTGGTTTAATTGAATACAAGGGCACGCTCAAGTGCCCGGCCACGTGTTGGGCACTTCGTTTCCGGCGTCACTCTTCTCCTCGCTGCCCTGTCATTTTGAGAAGCGCAGTGACGAGCAAACATGAACAGGAGAACAAAGGGAACGAAGCCCCTGAGTCGTCCTGCCTCGCGCAACGCTTTATTCCCTCATTCTAACGTTCCAACGTTCCTCGGCTTTAACCACGGATCGCACGGATAACACGGATGAGTTCAGCTATCCGTGCCATCCGAGTGATCCGTGGTCAAAAATCCCCGTTCGTCGGTGCCATGGGTTCTTTCACTTGTCATTGCGGGAAGTTCGGCGACGAAGCACTCCACCGCCTCTTGCCATGCCAAGGTGGGATGTTCATTGCCTCTTCCAAGCGCTCGGGCTTGGTCGGATGTCTCGCAATGACGAAGGTAAGGGTGACCGGCCTAATCGACGTAGAGCTCGACGATGGACCAGTTGCTGTCGGCGCGCGCGGCGACGTTCTTGATGATGATATAGCGGCCGCGGGTGCCGGTCGGTAAATCGATGACGGTTTTCCCCCGCTGGCCGGCGCCTGACGCGACGGGTATTCCAGGACGGGCCACCTCGTCGGTCACATGGACTTCATACCGTTCGGGAAACTCGGCTTCGCGGGTGCTCTGATCGAGGGTGAGCCGGCTCAGCGGCCGGCTTTGCCGGCAATCAATTTCGATCCACTCGTCGCCCTCGGTGGGGACGCTCCAACGGGTGCTGTTGGTATAATCGAATATGTTCTTCAGGCCGGGCGCTCCACCGGAAGCGCGTAGTTTCGGCGCGCCGGCGAGATTGGCGCGAATGATTTCCGCGGTCGCTTTCGCCGTCGGACCGACGGCGGAATCCGTGCTCAGCTTCTCGGCCAGGGGAAGGGCGCGTTTGTCATTCGCACGCTGGAGCAGGGCGAGGAGCTGCTTGCGAGTGGCGGGATCGCTGGTGCTGCCGAGCAGCTGCCCGACGGCCTGCGTGGTCTCGGGTGTCCAAGCAACGCGGTTACGTTCCAGATAACGAATGGCGCCTTCCCGGGCGGTTTCGCGCACGGTGGGCGACGCGGCCTTTTCGGCCACGCTCGCCAGCGCGGGAATCGCGGATCCATCGGTCCACCGCGTCAGAGCGGACGCCGCTGCGTCGGCGAGCTTCGCGTCGTTGCGCACCGCCAGCCGGGCGGCTGTATCCGCGCTGGCGTTACCACCGATGCGAGCGAGAGCCGGCAGCAGGCGCAGGGCGAGGTCGGCTGGCGCCTTTTCGATCGCTTCGAAGACAATCTGGCCGCGGGTGGCGGTGGCGGGATTCCGCAAAGTGACATTCACGAGGGAACGCAGGGCGCGCGTCTGCTCGGCTTCATCGGTGGCGGAGACGGTCCAGTCGAGCAGCATCCGTTGTTCGGATACAGGAGCCAGATCGCCGAGCGCGCTCACGGCCGCGAGGCGGACGGAGGCCTGCGGGTCATTCTTCGCCGCGATCAGGAGCGGGAGGCCTTCGGTCAGGTTGCGGAGTGCGAGTTGTTCCAGGAAGACGACGCGGCGGGCGGGGGCGCCTTTTTCCGCGCCCTCAAGGATGAATTGGGAAACGCCCGGGCCATTGAGACGGGTGAGGCTTTGGCGGGCGAGACGGGCGTCTTCTGCTTCCGGACCGGTGGCGATCCCGGCGAGAGCGTCTGCGGTTTGCGTCGAGCCAGGTAGGAAGCCGAGGGCTGTGATCGCGGCGGTGCGGACTTCCCCGTCCGGGTGAGCGGCGGCTTTGAGCACGGCGGGGACCGCGAGGGGATCAGCACGGCGGGCCAATGCGGCAATCGCCCCGCTTTGTGTCGGGGCGTCCCAAGTACTGAGTCTCCCCACAATTGATGGGACGAGCGTCGGAGCGGGTGACGCGGCGATGGCTTCGAGCGCGACCTGCTTGCGTGACCAGTCGGTCCCCGAAAGCGCTTCAACAATGTTTGCGGCGGCGCTGGCAGGATCAAGGTCCAACGCGGTGCGGAACGCAGCGTGGCGCACGGCGGCAGGCGCGCTGCTGTCGATCTGGAGTTCGCGCAGGAGCCTGATCGCGTCGGCCGTCGGCTGACGAACCGCGGCGGCCAGACGGGCTTGGGCGGTGAGTTCGCTGGGCGCTCCGAGAAGGGCCGCGAGCGCGGCCGAGGTTCCGATCTCGCCCAAAGCACGGGCGGCGGCGCGGGCGTGGAGCACGTCGGCTTCCTGCAGCAGGGGCGTCAAGGCGGTGACGGCGGACGCAATCCGCCGCTGGGCGATCGAGTCGATGATGCCGATGCGGGCTCGACCGCTGGCTTTGGACAAAGCTTGGACGAACAGCGTGTCGATGGCCGGGCCGACGGCGGGCTCGAGCGCGAGCCGGGCGAGATCGGTGTCACGTTCGTCGACCAGCATGGCAGCGAGCGCCTTGGTGGTATCAGCACTCGCGGGCCCCGAGGCGACGCCGAGGACCATGCCGAGTCTTTGGGCGGCCGCCTGGCGGGCGGCGAATGTCGCGTCGCTTCGGGCCACCTCGGCGAGCAGGTTTTTCTCGAGCACGCCAAGCCGGCCGGGATCTTGTCCGGCGGCCTGCAACGCCTGGTTTACGGCGACGAGCGCTTGTTGATCTCCGGAATAGG
>CAYVDZ010000579.1:3398-4115 GCA_964450575.1 uncultured Opitutus sp. | reverse complement strand
TAGCTGCCCGAAAAGCTGAGGACATGGCGCCAGCGAAGCGGTATCCGATAGTCGAAAGCGTGCGCCCGGAAGATCCCAATGTCGTCGGACGTGATGAACTGATAAGAAACTTGGTGATCACGGCCCCAGGCATTGCCGAAGGTCACTCCGGCCGCGTAACGGTTTTCGCCGAGAATTTCGTTACCCGTATTATCGTAGGAGACAGTCAGCCGGATGGGCAGCTTTTCCTCGAGGCCGACAATGATGTCTGCCTCGCCGGCGTCGACGGGTTGAATATGGACGCGGACCCGGCGGAATGGGTTGGTATTCGTCCACGTGACGGCGCGGTCCAGTTCAGAAATTTTGAGCGATTCGCCGCGTTCGAGACGGAGTTTCTCGCGCAGCAAAGACTGGCTGAACCAGCGGGCGTGGGGGACTTTGATGTCGCGGATTTTTCCGCGGAGGAGGGCGACGCGAACGACGCCGCCCGCCATGTTCTGCGGCGGAATGATGGCGGAGGCGATGGGAAAGTCGCGCTCGCGCGCGTAACTTTCAACCACCAGGGCGATACCCGCGAGGAGGCGTTCGTCAGCCGTGCGGCCTTCGCCTGCGGCGAGGCGCTTCGCCAGTTCTTTTTCGTCGAGGAAGGATACAGACGGCTGGACCACAATATAGCCTCGGTCGGGCAAGGCGTTTTGCTGCTGCGCGGCCTCGATACTATCAGTGATGATGATCTGG
>CAYVDZ010000579.1:0-3388 GCA_964450575.1 uncultured Opitutus sp. | reverse complement strand
GGAGAATCCCGGGCTGGCGGTAAACGCGAGCGCCAGCACTGAGCTAGGAAAGAGCCATTTCCGGTAAGTCATGAATTAACGCCTGACCTGTTAGCTTTTGAATTGTTCAAAGCAACGTCGAAGCACTTTCGGCTGACGTCGAGCGTGGCGGCCCGTTTTTTCGCTCGGCAAGCGCTGCGTAAGGAGCAAGCCTGCGGTCAAGTGCACCCAGAATCTTACGTCAGGCTCACCCCTCAGCTGCAGGTCCGTTTACAACCCTGGACGGGGTCGCGGGACGCTCGTGGAGGCTTGTCATGCAACTAAGTTCAGAAAGTCCGCGCGTCCGCTGGTTGGCGATGGTCGCGGTATGGATTCTTGGCGCGATCCTGTTATTTTGGCATGCGGACGTGGTCAGCGGGTATCTAAAGACCACGTCGAGCCTTGGCTTGCGCGGCGCACCGGAAGCGGCGACGCCGTTGCAGCAGACGTTTCCTGCTTTTGCGGCGGACGCCCAGGTTTGGGTGCGACACGCGTTGGCCCTCCTGGAAGGCGAGGGGCCGCGTTTGCGTTATACCTCCATTGATAATGCTCCGGATGGGCGCGAAGTGCACTGGAATACGGCGTGGGCCTGGACGATCGCGGGTTTCGGATGGATGGATCACTGGCTGACGGGGCGGCCGTTGCCTCAGGCGGTCGAGGGAGTGACGCTCTGGCTGCCCTCCTTTACGCTGATGGTTCTCATGATCATCATGTCCGCGTGGGCCGCGCGTCGGGGTGGCGCTTTGCTCGGCGTGGTGATCGCGGTGGCGATGGTGGGTCACCCCCGGGTCTACGAAGGCTTTTTTCCGAGCTACGTGGACCACCACGGATTGCTCACGGTGTCGGTGTTGGGAACCGTTTTGGGCGCGGCCTTGATGGGTGCGGGATGGTGGCGGGCGACGCCGGCCGGTGCCTTCAGCATTTTGCCGCGTTCGCCCGAGGTGGCGCGTGGAGCGGCGGCTATAGCCGCCTTGTGGGGTGCGGTGGGCATGTGGGTCAGTGCTGCGTCCGTGATTCCGCCGATTGCGATTGTTGGTCTTGCCGGAGTGCTGGCCTTGGTGTTGCAGGGCCGCGCGGCCCGGGCTCACGGTGACACGTTTGATGGTGACACCTGGCGGACGTGGGGTCGAGTGGGTGGGGCAGCCAGTTTCTGCTTCTATCTACTAGAGTACTTTCCCAATCACCTCGGGCTGCGGATGGAGCCGAATAATCCGTTCTTTGCCGCGGCGTGGTGGGGTGGCGGCGAACTGATTGCCTTCCTGGGCGAATGGTGGGTCGGAGCCCGAGACGCACGGCCGAATTGGCGACGGGTGGGCTTGGCCATTGGCGCCGTTTGCCTTGCGCCCCTGATCATCGCGATCGGTGGAACGCGCGTCTTCGTGGTCATCGACCCGTTTCTCGCGCAGCTGCACCGGCAATACATTCAGGAGTTTCTGCCGTTGTGGCGTTCGATCGCGGGCACCGGTTGGAAAACTTTTTTCAGTGTCGTCGGGGCGGAAAACATTCCGTTGTTAGTCGGGGTTGGGGTCTTGATCGCACAAGGTCGCCGCGCGTCGATCGTGATCTGGTTTTCGACCCTTGCAGCGGTTATTTTTACTGCGATGGCTTGGGCGCAGTCACGCTGGTTGCTCAACGCCAGCGGCTCTCAAGTGGCGCTCGCCGGCCTGTTGCTCTGCTGGTTGGTGGGATCGCAACGGAATCTCATCCGCTGGTCCGTCGGCATCGTGGCGGTTTCCCTGCTCTTTTTGCCGTCCGCGGTCACCCGAATCACCGGTGGTTTGAAGGATCTGCGGGAACGCCGGGTTAGTCCCAAGGACGCCCAAGCGGCGCTGTGGCGTGATGTCGCCGCCAGTATCCGGCAATCCCAGCCGCAGGGTCCCATTACTTTGTTAACCAGTCCGAACAGTTCTACGGCAGTGGGCTACTTCGGGCGCTTCAAAACCTTGGGCACGCTTTATTGGGAAAACTCCGCCGGGTTGAAAGCGGCCGCCAACATCCTCGCGGCGCGCAACCTGGACGAAGCGGCTGCGCTGGTGAAGAAACATGGTGTCACCCACATCGCGGTGATCTCCGAGGAGCACTTCATTGATTCCTATTTCCGGCTGCTTCATCCCGGCGCGACGGACGACGAAGTTAAAAAAAGTTTTGGTCTGCAGATTCTAATCGACCGCTCGATCCCGACCTGGCTGCGGATGATTCCGTACAAGGCTCCCGACGATCTCGCCCAACTGAACGTCAACGTGATGTTGTTTAAAGTCGCGTTTGAACAGACTCCGGCCGACGCACTTTACCACGTGGCTTTGGCGAAAATCGCCACAGGTTCGATTGCCGAAGCGGAACAGGATATCGATCGGCTCATCCGGGATTCAGCGGAGTCGTTTCAACCGTGGCTGCGAAAAGGCGAGCTGCTGTTTGCGCGTGAAGATTGGGGGGGAGCCGCGACGGCCACGATCACCGGAATCAAGAAAGCGCCCGGGTCGGAGCGGCTCGGGTTATTCGCAAGTGCCGCGGGAGCGTTCTTCCGGGCCGGCCGACCGGCGGAGGCCATTCGGGTTTATCGGGAGGCGCTGCAGGAAACCTCCAATTCCCAAATCGCTGCTTATCTCGCCTTCATCCTGGCGACGGCCAAAGACGATACCATCCGCAACGGCCGCGAAGCCCAGGTGTTGGCCGAGGCGGCGCAAAAGGCTGAGCCCAACTCTCCGACCGTACTTAATTCGCTCGCGGCGGCCTTGGCGGAAAACGGGGACTTTGATCAGGCGATCGTTGTCGCCAATCGGGCCTTGGCGAACGCCAAGCTCGCTGGTGATACCCCTGCTTTACAAGTCACTGAGCAGCGTCTGGCGGCGTATCGCGCGCGTAAACCCTGGCGTCAATAAACTCTGATTTCGGTGAATTGCCCGGGGGGCAGGGGGGAAGATTTTACTTGCCTCATTGGCGTCTGAGCCGTTCACCTTCGTACTGTTAGGCGTAATCTAGTCACAAACCGCTTACTAATAGAAATGAAAAAAGCACCCAAACTTAGGCTGTCGCTGCGCAAGCTTCTAATTGCGACGATGGCTGTCGGACCTCTCGCGGTCCTTCCCAGTCCTCTCTGGGCCGTAGTACCAACGTACACCGTTGGCGGACTCACTAATTCCTTCGCCGTTGCCAATGGCACGGTGACCCTTGCGGCCTCCGCGAACGTGGCCAATATCAGCACCACGGATCGTGCTGTTTTGGTCTGGGGTACTGATGGCACGCCCGCCCTCACCGGCGCGGCGTCGAACTTCGACATCGCTGTTGGAGAAACCTATAACTTTATCCTCCCCACTGGTGGCGCGGTTCTTAATCGCGTGACCAAGGGTGCTGGTGCCGGCAATGCCGCCAC
>CAYVDZ010000578.1:0-4128 GCA_964450575.1 uncultured Opitutus sp. | reverse complement strand
GCGCCTCGTCCCACGTGCCGAGGATGTCGGCGATCTTTTGCTGCTCGGGGAGCGGAGGGAGTAGGACTGGGAGCTTTAGGAAAGACCCTTTCTGGATCTTCTTCATGCTGTCACTTGTGCCGTGGGCGATGCTTTGGATTGTCAGGCTATACGCATCGCTATTCAGCACGAAAGAAAGCCAACGGATTGATAGTTTCTTATCCTTGGGACGAAGAGACCAGAGAGTGTCGGGCAAGAAGGCGTTAGGATGGGTGCTTTTCACATAAGCAGATGCACCAACAAGCTGAGGTGTGTTGCTGCGACTAATTATAATCGTATCCGCTTCGGCAAAAGCTGAAAGCCGATGAACCTCCGAGGGAATCGGCGTTTTAAGGTCACGTGGATTGAATCGCCCATTTGAGACACAGCTAAGACGAAGCACTCCTGGATTTGATGCCGAGGGCAGTTCATCTGACGAGAGGACGCTCACGCCGGAAACCGGTTGCTGCACGAGATCCATCAATGGGGTGCTTCTCCAACCGTGCGGGGTCTTCATTTCTTGCCCTCCGTTTTCTTCCCCGTCTTATTCTTCGGTTGGGCTGGCACCCCTGTCGGGGTGCGCGGAGACGGGGGACGGTTAGCCGGTGGTGACGCGTTGCTCAACCACCGGCTTAGGGCTAGGAAGCCGAAGGCTTCCGCTGGGAACCATTGGCTAAGAGTTGGTAAGCCTCCGGCTTCCACTGGGAGGGCGCGGGCGGCTTCGGCTTCATGCCGGAGGCATGAGAGCCTGTAGCCGGTGGTTGAGCGGAGCGATACCACCGGGACCGAATTCCGGACGTTATTTCCGGCATCCCGGCGGGATGCCAGCGCGACGCGGCCTAATCGAGAAATCGTTCCTCGTAGGGCACGCCGTGTTTTTCGAGAAAAACGATCAGTTCCTCGCGAAACCCAGTTTTCCGATGGTGCTCTTCCTGCCCGGCGATGTAGGTGCGAACGGCATCCCTCACCGAGGCGCTCACAGAAAAGGCCGCATAGCCCTCCTGCCAGTGAAAATCCCGGATGTGATGCGTCTCCCGAATCCACGCGGACGAGGCTTTTTTGAGTTCGCGCATGAAATCCGAAAGCCGGTGGGTTGCTTTGAGCGAAACGAGTAAATGCACATGATCCGACACGCCACCAACGCCCTCGGGAAAGCCATCGAGGCCCCGGACGCAACCGCCAAGATAGTCGTGGAGCGCGGCGCGCCACGTGGCAGCGAGATCTGGGCGTCGGTGCCGGGTCGAGAAAACCAAGTGATAATGAAGGCACGTATAGGTAGAGGGCATCGGGAGAGGCGGACGGGGCTGGCACCCCGGCCGGGGTGCGGGGAGGTGGGGGACGGTTATCCGGTGGTGTCGCTCCGCTCAACCACCGGCTACCGGCTGGGAAGCCTCCGGCTTCGGCGGGGAGCAACTGGACGCCGCGATGGGATTTTACCCGGTAGCCGACGGAGATGATGACATCGAGGGAGTAGTGCTCGACCTGGTAGGTTTTGCCGTCGGCGGCAGTTGTTGCAAAAAGTGCAACAACTGACCCGGCCTTCAGTTCGCCCTCTTCGAACACGTTTTGGATGTGGCGCGAGATCGTGGACTTGTCGCGCTGGAAGAGTTCAGCGATCTGCCCGGCGGAGAGCCAGACGGTCTCGCCGACTAGGCGGACGTCGATGCGCGTCTGGCCGTCCTCGGCCTGAAAGAGAATGATCTCGCCTGGATCGTTCATCCAAGGGCCTCCTGGTAACGGCGGAGGGATTCGAGGACGCGCTCGGCGACAAAGGCGCGGAAGGCATCGGGCGTGCCGCTCTCATCGGCGGCGGCGAGGGCGTGGTAGTAGGCGGCGCGCTGCACGTTGGCGGCGCGGATGATGGTGAGCGGAAACCCGCGCTGCATGAGGTGCAGGTTCATGGCGAGGCGGCAGACGCGGCCGTTGCCATCAATGAAGGGGTGGACTTGAGCGAGGCGCAGGTGGAGGTCGGCGGCGATCTCGACGGGGTGGCCGGCGGGGGAGGTGCCATACCATGCGAAAAGGTCGGCCATCAGATCCGGGACTTTGAGGGGATTAGGCGGGATGTGGCGGGAGCCGGAGATGCGCACGGGCACAGTGCGGTAGCGGCCGGTCCACTCGTCCTCGATGCCGCGCAGGATGAAGGTGTGGAGCTGCAGGAGGACTTTTTCGGAAAAGGCGGTCTGGTCGGCGACAAGGCGACGGAGGAGCTGGAAGGCGACGAGGTGGTTTTTGGCCTCAAGGTGATCTTTGAGGGGTTTGCCGTGGACGGTGAGGCCGCGCCGGATGACGACCTCGGTCTCGGCGAGGGTGAGGGTGTTGCCCTCGATCGCGTTGGATTCGTGGATATAATCGGTCTCCTCAGCCTCGAAAACGGTGGCGAGGCCACGCACCTGCTCGGGCGAAAGGGGGCGGCGGGCATCGAGGCGAATCTTGAGGGCGTCGATCTCGGCGAGGTGCGGCGTGGGCATCATAGGTGAGCAGTATCGAGTGGTCGTTAGAATACCCAAAGGGGTAGTTTAGCTGTATTCAGGGCATGGTGACAGGCCCCGTTCATTGAGGTCGCCGTGCACTTTTTTGGTGGACGGTGGCGAGTTCGCCTTCGAGCTGGGCGATTTCCTGTTTCACGGCGCCGAGGTCGATCTCAGCTTCCCCTTCGAACGTGTCGATGTAGCGCGGGATGTTGAGGTTGTAGTCGTTGTCGGCGATCTCCTGCGCGGCGATTTTTGGCGGCGGCGTAGTCGCGGGAGGCGTCGATGAAGAGGATGTCGCCGTGAGTCTTACCATTAGTTAAGGAGAAGGATGGCGGCGGGGATGCCGATTCCGAAGAAGAGGTCGGCAGGGAGGTGGATGACGGCCTTGAGGAGATTCTCCTAGCATGGCGCATCATCCGTGCGCGCAAGGAGTGCGTCGATGAATCATTGTTAACCCATTCCTCAATCTCTTTGTCAGCTTTTGACGCGCACCAAGCTTTAAACAATAAGGACGAGCTCCCCGACGCCGCGGTCGCCCCTACGTTCCGAGACGAAAAGCGGCCATAAATCGAATCGTCGCTTGAACTCATCCGTCATTCCCACGCACGATCGGTGCGACCCCACCGCCCCGTTCGTGCATCATCCCGCAAACGTTCCCATGACATCATCGCTCCGTCTTCTCGTCGCCTCCTTCTGCTTGCTCACCCTTTTCGGCTGCTCGGATCGCGGCAGTGGGAAATCAGGCGGTCAACGTTTCGTCAGCGTCGGGACCGCGCCTCCGGGCGGTGCATTCTTCGTCGTCGGCGGAGCGCTCGCAGAAGTCCTTAATGAGAAGAAGGGTGACCACCCCTGGAATGTCACCGCCGAGGCCACGATGGGCTCGCAGGAAAACATCCGCCGGGTCGCCACGCGCGAACTCGACTTCGCTGTCTCCAACGCCGCCGTCACGTACTTCGCCGTTCGCGGAGAACGGGAATGGGACCGCAAGTTCGAAGCCCGCTCGGTGATGACGCTCGCGCCCAACGTCGCCTTCTTCATCACGCCCACCAAATCCGGCGTGAAGAAAATTGCCGACCTTCGCGGCAAACGCGTGGTTGTCGGCCCCGCCGGCTCCGGCATGGAGGCGTTCATCGAACCGATCCTCGCCGCCCATGGCATCAACTACACCGACTTCACCCCTCTGCACGCGACTCAAGCCGCCGCGGTCGACATGCTCGCCGACGGTTCTGCCGCCGCGGCGTTTCTGGGCGGCGCCGTCCCCACCGCCTCGATCTCGCAAGCCTCCTCCTCCCAGGAAATCTTCTTCATCCCCTTCGAAGATGACGTGAAGAAGCAGCTCGTGGAAAAGTATCTGTTTTTCAATCCCGCCACCATTCCGGCGAATACCTATCCCGGTCAGACCGAGAAATTCGAGGCGCTCAACGTCGGCTCCATGCACTTCATCACCGCCGCGTCGGCCGACGAAGAACTCGTGTATCAAGTCACCAAGACGATCTACGAAAACAGGGAAAGCGTCATCGCAAAACATGCCGCGGGCAAAGCGATCAATCCCCAGAACGCCGTGAGAAACACGGGCACGCCTTTCCACCCCGGCGCGATCCGCTTCTACAAGGAAATCGGCATCTGGAAGGAGTGA
>CAYVDZ010000577.1:0-4128 GCA_964450575.1 uncultured Opitutus sp. | reverse complement strand
CGCTCACCCGTGGCCCAATGACCGGTCAGCAGATCGAAGCTGCCCGCGTCACCATCTCGCGCCATCTCAAGCGTAAAGGTAAACTTTGGATTCGCGTGTTCCCGCATAAGCCGGTAACCAAGAAACCCGCTGAAGTCCGAATGGGCCAAGGTAAGGGTCCCGTCGAATTCTACGTCGCGGTCATCAAACCCGGCGCCGTTCTTTTCGAACTCGCGGGTGTCCCCATGACAATTGCCAGAGAGGCCTTCCGTCTCGCCGACGCCAAGCTTCCTTTCCACTGTCGTTTTATCCTTCGTGACGGCTCCGCGTCCTAAACCTCGATAACGATACCGTCATGACTTCTAAAGAAATCCGCGAACTGTCGCCTGCCGAAATCGCCACCAAGCTGCGCGAAATCCGCGAACAACTTCTCCAGCTTAAGCTGCGCAAGCAGACCGGCCAGGTCGAGAAGACCCATGAGCTGCGTACCTTACGTAAGGACATCGCTCGTTTAGAGACCATTCAAAATCAAAAGAAACAAGCAGCTCCGCAGAAGGCCGCCTGAGCGTCTGAGCCGAAAAGGAAATAAAGCCATGTCCACCGCCACCGAAGGTCAGCGCACCAAGCGCAAAACCCAAATCGGCTTCGTCACGAGTCGCTCCGGCGACAAGTCGATCAAAGTCACAATCGCCTACAAGACGCCGCACCCCCTTTACCATAAGGTGGTCAACCGCCAGACGGTGCTTCACGTCCATGACGAGAAGAATGAAACCAAGGTTGGCGATAAGGTTGAAGTGATGGAAACCCGTCCCATCAGCCGGATGAAGCGCTGGCGGGTCGTATCGATCGTCCACAAGGCCGTGACAGCCGAGGGTGCTGCAGTCAGCGAGTCTGATGTCGCAGCGACCGTTCCAACGAAGACCACGAAGGCGAATGAAGCCTCCGGCCAGTCTGATTCCGCATCGAAGGCCTGAGCCTTTAATATTAAAAACTGAGGCCCTGCCATGATCCAACTGCGCTCCATTCTAGACGTTGCCGATAACACCGGCGCGCGCAAAGCCGCTCTCATTCAACGCATGGGCCAGCGAACGCCCTATGCCCACATTGGCGATATCGTCACTGTGCACATCAAGGAGAGCACGACCGATGCTACCGTTAAAAAAGGCGAGGTCGCGAAAGCGGTTGTCGTTCGCACCAAAGCCGCGGTTCGCCGGGCTGACGGAAGCTATCTCCGGTTTGATTCCAACGCCATCGTCATCATCGACGCGGCCAACAACCCGCGCGGCACCCGTATCTTCGGGCCGGTTGCACGTGAGTTGCGCGCGAAGAACTTCATGAAGATCATCTCGCTTGCTCCGGAGGTACTCTAAAATGTCCCAGAAATTCCACGTCAAACGCGGCGACTCCGTCGTCGTCATCGCTGGCTCCCAAAAGGGCAAATCCGGCAAAGTGCTTGAAATCCTCGCTGCCAAGCAACGCGCACGCGTTGAAGGTGTGGCGATGATCAAGCGCCATCTCAAGAAGTCGCAAGAGCATCCTCAAGGCACAATCGCAGAGCGCGAAGGCTCGGTCGCGATCAGTAACCTGATGCTCCAGGCTAATTTTGACTCCAGTAAACGCAAAAAGGCTGCCTCCGCCGCTTAATTAAGCGAGAAAGCGCGCTTGCCTATTGGCCAGCGCGCCTGCGTTACTGAACCTTTTCAAGACAACCACCACTCTCAATCGCTTCGCGGTCGGTAATCGCGGGCATCGTTATATGAGCTACATTCCCACTTTAAAGAAACTCTACGTCGAGCAGGTCGCCCCTGAACTCGTCAAGACCCGCGGTTACAAGAACAAGCACCAAGTGCCCAAGATTGTTAAAATCAATCTGAACAGTGGGATTGATGCCGAAGCGGATAAGAATCAGATTGCTGACGTCGCTCGTGACCTGGCGACCATCGCTGGCCAGAAGCCCATTCTCAACCGCTCAAAGAAGGCCATCGCCAACTTCAAGCTGAAGCCGAATCAGATCACAGGGTGCAGTGTCACCCTCCGTGGCGCTTCGATGTGGGAATTCTTTTACCGGCTCCTCTCAGTCGCTCTCCCGACGATACGCGACTTCCGAGGCGTCCCGACCAAGCTCGACGGACAAGGAAACTACAGTCTCGGAATCAGCGATTTTACGATTTTTCCGGAGATCACCGTGGAAAATGTGAAGAAAACGATGGGTCTTGATATCACCATTGTTACGAGTGCTGGGAACGACGAGGAAGGTCGTGAACTCCTTCGCCTCCTCGGGATGCCGTTTCGTCGCACTGAGACAACCACCGCCCCGAAAGCGGCCTAAATCATGGTTCACTGCGGGTGTCGTTTCGGAAGAAAACCGACCGGCGACTCACTCAACCCTTCATTTGTTCTAACATTTTAAGTCATGCCGAAGACCTCCGCTATCGAGCGCAATAAAAAGCGCATCAAGCTTTCCGCCAAGTTCGCTGCCAAGCGGATTGAGTTGAAGGCCGCCCTCGTGAATCCTACTGCAACCGACGAGGAATTTTTCTCCGCTCAAAAGCAGTTGCAAAAGCTGCCGCGTAATTCCTCAGCCACGCGCATTCGGAATCGTTGTTCCCTCAGCGGACGCCCGCGCGCTTATATCCGCAAATTTGGAGTATCCCGTATCACGTTTCGTGAACTTGCCCTGAACGGCAAAATCCCGGGCGTTATCAAGTCCTCCTGGTAAACTTTCTTGGTTCGCGGGGGTATGCGTCTTTGGCGCATCGGATATGACCCGCGCGCCGTAACTCAGAACATCCATCATGACCGACCCGATTAGTGATTTCCTCACGCGTTTGCGCAACGCCTCCAAGGCGAAGCTCGACGAATGCGTGATTCCGCATTCGAACCTCAAGGAAAGCGTCGCCGCGATCCTCAAAACTGAAGGTTACGTTTCCGACCACACCAACGGAACCAGTGCTCTCGGGCACAAGACATTGGTCGTGAAAATGAAGTACGTGGATGGCGCTCCCGCCATCACCGGCTTGACCCGCGTATCTTCGCCGGGTCGCCGGCTGTATTTCAGCTATACTGACATTCCTCGCGTGTTAAACGGTCTTGGAATTGGTATCATCTCGACCTCGCGGGGTTTGATGAAGGACGCCGATTGCCGTCGAAACAAAGCCGGTGGAGAACTGCTCTGCAACGTTTGGTAAGTGGCATCCTGCCGCTTCCAATAGCACTTTTAAAACATGAGCCGCATCGGCAAACAACCCGTTTCAATCCCGGACAAAGTGTCGGTCTCCATCAAAGGTGAGACGATTCTGGTCGAGGGTCCCAAAGGCAAAGTTCAAAAGACTTTCGCTCCGGTGGTCAAAGTGACCATCGCTAACAAGGAAATCACGTTCGCACCGACGGAAGACAGTCGTTTCGCCAAGGCGATGTACGGAACCGTCCGTTCGATTGTCGCCGGAATGGTCAAGGGCGTCACCGAAGGTTACACCAAGGAACTTGAGATCCAAGGCGTCGGTTTCAAAGCCAATCTCAAGGGCAAACAGTTGGACCTTGCATTGGGTTACTCCCATCCCATCGCGATGGAAATTCCTGACGGTATCAAGGTCACCGTTACAGATCAGACCAAGGTCAAAGTTGAGGGTGTGGACAAACAATTGGTCGGCGCTGTCACGGCCGAAATCCGCAGCTACTATCCGCCGGAGCCCTACAAGGGCAAAGGCGTGCGAATCGTTGGCGAACGCGTTCGCCGCAAGGAAGGCAAGACCGTCGCCTAAGGACACCACCCATGAATTCCATTACGAAAGCCCGCCTCCTCCAAAGCCGTCGGTGGCGCATCCGCAAAAAGGTCAACGGGACAGCCGAGCGCCCACGCTTGGCTGTACGCTTCACGACCAAGCACGTCTACGCCCAGGCGATCAACGACGACACCGGAACGACGCTGGTGTTTCTCTCGAGCTTGGATCCCGAGCTGAGGAAACAGAAGCTCAAGGCGAACGTCGCGAGCGCCAAAACCCTTGGCGAGGCCTTCGCCGCCAAGGCGAAGGCTGCGGGAATCGCTTCGGTCGTTTTCGACCGTTCAGGCGCGCCTTATCATGGCAAAGTCAAACAATTCGCCGACGCCGCGCGCGAAGGTGGCCTTCAATTCTAAGTAAGTATGAGCAC
>CAYVDZ010000576.1:2589-4129 GCA_964450575.1 uncultured Opitutus sp. | reverse complement strand
GACATCACCTGCTTGCATCTGCTCCGAGCGAAGCCGCCTAATGGAGCGACGGCCCTGGCGCGAAATCGCCAGCAAATTGATGCGAAACCGGGTGCGCAGTTGGAGGTCCGTCGCCGAGCGACCGATCAGAAATGACTCGGGCCGCACCGCCAATTCCATCAGTACGATCTCCTCGGAACCGGTGGGTTCCCCGGGGTTCGCCCCGGCGGGTTTCTCGCTCGCCGCTTGCGGTTGCGACGGCACTTTCCCAGGGGGGTCCTCGTCTTTCGTCCCGGGCGCAACCCGGACGTCTTCGACCAACGTTAACCCGAGATTCGAGAGCATCGACGAGAGCGCGTCGGGCTCCGCTTCGATGACCAGGATGTCGCCGGCGTGCAGGACATGGCTCGGATTCGGAACGGTGACGCGAAAGTTATTTCGGACCATGCCCACCACTTGGGCGTCGGCCTCTTCAAACTCCGCGCCGATTTCGCGCAAGGTTTTCCCTTTCATTTTGCTGTTTTCGGTGATGCGCGCTTCGGTCAGGTACGCTCCGGTGTCGAACCCCTCCACGCCCGCTCGTTCGCGGGCGGGCACGAGCCGCCAGCCGACCAGCGCGACGAAGATCACGCCTCCCGTCGCCACGGCCAAACCGACCGGAGTGAAATCGAACATCGCAAAACCGCCGGCCCCCGTCCCGGCGCGAAAGCCCGACACGATCAGGTTCGACGGCGTTCCGATCAGGGTCGTCATCCCGCCAAGGATGGAGCCAAACGCGAGGGGCATAAGCACCCGTCCGGGAGGCAGTTTTTGCTTATTGGCGATCTGAATCGCGACCGGCATGAGCAGCGCGAGCGCACCGACGTTATTCATGAACGCTGAAAGGAGCGCACCGAGTCCCGTGAGCGCGGCGATAGTGAGCGTCGGTCCGGCCGAGCCCGGGATCAGGCGCTGCGTGAGAACGTTGACCGCCCCGGAAGTCTGCAGCCCCCGGCTCAAAACGAGAACGGCCCCCACGGTGATCACGGCCGGGTGGCCAAACCCGGCGAATGCTTCGGTGGAAGGAACCAAGCCTGTAAACACACCCGCCAATAACGAGCCCAGAGCCACCATGTCATGCCGCCAACGACCCCACAGGAACGCGACGACGGTCGCGGCCAGGATGCCAAGAATGAGGATTTGATCGGACGTCATGTTGAAGGTGGAGAGATCGCAAACGACAGCTGAGCGCGGATGAGACCACGCCTTTATTGTCCTGCGAACGGGCGTTGGGTTCTCCGCCCCTGTCCCGGGAAAAGTTGGAACGAGTGTCCTCGGTGTGGGCCGACCAGTTTAATGTCGCATATGCGACATCAAACTGGTCGATGGCTCTTCCGCGGTTTGTTGTCCACGGTGGGAACATCCTTGCTGGTTTTGAGTTGGGCCGGGTGTCAGCCCGCGGTGAGCGGCGACCTGTTCGCGCTCATCTCGTGTGCTTACAAACGTGATCGCTGCCGCACGGCTTCGAACAACGTAATAATCGTGGCCATAGCCACGTTCAACGAATCGGCTTGTCCGGCCA
>CAYVDZ010000576.1:0-2579 GCA_964450575.1 uncultured Opitutus sp. | reverse complement strand
AATTCGGACCGGGACGTCGGCGTGGTGGAGCCAGAAATCGCTGAGGCCGTATTGTTCGCTGCCCATGATCACTGCCAGCGCTCCGCGCAGATCGACGGTGGAGTAAATTTTCTCGGCCGCGGGGGTTGTCGCCACTGTCCGGATACGACGGTCCTGCAGCCAGCGTTGCACGCGCGCGCTTTCCTCGACGACGAGCGGGACGGAGAACAACACGCCGGTCGAAGCCCGCACGACATTCGGATTGAAGATGTCGGTCACGGGATCGCAGACGATCACGGCGTCGCAGCCGGCGGCATCGGCACTACGCAGAATGGTGCCCAGATTGCCGGGTTTCTCGATCGCTTCGACGACAAGGAGAAACGGTTCCAACGGCAACGTCAGGTCGTCCAGGGCACGCCGCCACTGCGGCGCCACCGCCAGCAAGCCATCCGGTCGCTCGCGATAGGCCACTTTGGCAAACGTGTCCTTGGCCAGTTCAAATACCTGCGCTCCCGCAGCCTCCGCCTCTGCGATCAGCGCGGGCTCGTTTTCGCCCAGGAACCAGTCCGGCGAAAAGTAGAGCTCCCGCAGGGGAATTTTCTTTTCCAACGCACGGCGAATCTCCCGATAGCCTTCGACCAGGAATACTCCAGCTTCGTCGCGAGGGCGCCGGTCGCGCAACTTCACGAGCTGCTTGATGCGCGGGTTTTGGAGGCTGGTGATCTTCTCGGGTTGGCCCACAGGCACACGGATCTCACGGAAAGCCTGCAAATGACAAAGCCCTTTTCCTCGCCGCCCTCACTTCTCTGTGTTCCGTGTGTTCCGTGGGCAGAAAAAAGCAATTCATCGACCAGCCATTCGCATATCACCAGGAACTCGAACTCGAGATCGCTACATTGACCAATCTCGGGTCCGGACTGGGACGGATTGCCCTACCCGGTGAGACCGAGGCCAAATGGGTGGTCATGGTGCCGTTCACCTTGCCCGGTGAACGCGTGAGAGTCCGGGTCTTTCGTAACCACAAAAATTTCTCCGAAGCCGATCTCATCGAGGTGCTCACGCCGTCCCCCCATCGCGTGGTCGCCCCGTGTCCGTTATTTGGCCGCTGCGGGGGGTGCCAGTATCAGCATCTCGCTTACCCGGAACAACTCACTTGGAAACAGCGACAGGTGGGCGAACTATTGAAGCATATGGCCGGGATCGAATTTCCCGTCGCGCCGACGGTCGCCTCGCCCAAGGATTACGGGTACCGATCCAAGATCACGCCCCATTTCAATCCACCCCGACCGGCAGCCGCGGGCGCGAACCCGGCGCGAACCCAGGAGGTTCCGATTGGCTTCCTGCGCCAAGGCACCCGTTTCGACATCGTCGATGTGCCGCAGTGCAAGATCGCCACCGGGCCGATTAATGCCCGGCTCACGGACGTTCGAGCTGGCATTCGCACGCGCGCAGCGGCCGGCGCTTATCACCGCGGGGCCACGGTTC
Organism: uncultured Opitutus sp.; assembly: GCA_964450575.1. Lineage (GTDB taxonomy): Bacteria > Verrucomicrobiota > Verrucomicrobiia > Opitutales > Opitutaceae > ER46. Next base: position 1,115 of record CAYVDZ010000576.1, on the reverse strand, counting down.
TCCTGCGCGATGCCAATGGGGTCGTAACGACGGATTTCGAGGCGGTCGTCACGGAATCGGTGGGTGACCTGAAACTGCACTTCCTGGCCCGCGATTTCTTTCAAAACAATCCCTTCATTTTGCCCGCCTTTACGAGCTACGTGCGCGACCAGGCGGCCGCCACGGGCGCCCGGTTTCTGGTGGACGCCTATTGCGGCAGCGGACTGTTCGCCCTCACCGCGGCGTCAGCGTTTGAACGGGTAGCCGGGATCGAGATCAGCGAGAGCAGCATTCGCTTCGCCCGGGAGAATGCCACGGCGAATGCCATTACGAATACCTCCTTCCAGGCCGGCGATGCCGCAAGTATCTTTGCCGGGCTGGCTGAGCAGGCGCCCGCGTTTGCCGCCGCGGATACCGCCGTGATTATCGATCCACCGCGGAAAGGCTGCGATGAGTCGTTCCTTCGCCAGCTCTTCGCCTATGGTCCGCAAGGGGTGGTGTACGTCTCATGCGATCCGGCGACGCAGATTCGGGATCTCACTCACTTTCTCGCCGCGGGATACACGCTGACAGCGGCCCAGCCGTTCGACCTCTTTCCGCAGACGCGTCATCTGGAATGTGTGCTGACACTGAGGCGATCCGTCTGATCGCGAACCACTCCCCAGGTAAATTCTGGGCGGTCCGGCGTGCGGTTCAGGCTTCTAAAATATTTGCTCACCTTGATCTTGCAACTGCATGGGCGGTTGGAACTATCCGCGCATCTTGTTCCGCCGAACTCTCCATCCCGGCATGTCAACTCCGCCCGCTTCTTCTCATGTTTGGAAGTTTTTCCGCATTGGCGGCCTTGATCAGGTTTCACTCGAAACGGCGGCGGATCTTCTGGCGCTCGGCGAACTTGATCAAAAGCTGTGGGTCGCCCTCAGCTGTCCGGTCAAGGGATTGGATTTGGACGAGCAGACGCTCGCGTTGATCGACACGGATGGGGATGGACACATTCATGTGCGTGAGGTCGTCGCAGCGGTGAATTGGGCGGCCGCTCAACTGAAGCGCCCGGCGGATCTGCTGCTACCGGGGCCGGCATTGCCGCTCGAGGCCATCAGCGACGAGACGCCGGACGGTAAGACGCTGCTCGCTTC
>CAYVDZ010000575.1:0-4141 GCA_964450575.1 uncultured Opitutus sp. | reverse complement strand
GTTGAAGATTAATACTCATAGGCAAATATCGCTTTCATAAAGTTATCTCCGCGTTCACCTCGCCATCCCGCGGCGGACCGAGAACGAAACCGACGCGCTCGCAGACCCGTCGCATTTCATGATTCTCCAGCAGAATCGCGCCGATCAGCCGCGTCAGCTTCTCCTTCCGCGCCACGTCCACCAGCGCGGTCAGCAGTCGCGTCCCCACCCCGCGCCGTTGCCAACGATCCACCACTAACACCGCGAACTCAGCGGTGCTCCCGCCGTGGCTTTTACAGAGCCGGCCCACGCCGATGATTTCTGGCTGCGCGTGGCCTTTTCCCTCCGGGATTGCCACGAGTGCAATCTCACGATCGTAGTCCACAAAACAGAGTCGCGCGAGCCGGGCATGCGTAATCCGCTGGGCCAGCGGCACCGGCGCAAAATAACGATGGACCACACTGCGATCCGAGAGTTGCTCGTGCAGGCGAACCATCATCGGTTCATCCTCCGGCCGGATCGCCCGAATCTCGAGTTTCGTGCCATCCGGCAGCGTCACGCGCGTCGTAAAGTTTTCTGGATACGGCCGGATCGCGAGCCGCGGCAACTGGTCCTCGGTCAGCGCGGAGTCATGCAAGATAATGCGAGCATCCAACGCGGTCATCTGATTCGCCGCCACGAAGAACGGGTTCACGTCGATTTCCTTGATCCAGCGTTGCTCGGCCACGAGCTGACTAAAGCGAACGAGAACGTGCTCGAGCGCCTTCAAATCAATCGCCTCCTCTCCTTGCGTCTTCGCCAAGGCCCCAAAGATGCGGGTCCGCTTCATCAGCCGACGCGCCAGGGTCGACGTGAGTGGCGGCAAACCCACCGCGTGATCCCTCATGATCTCAACCATTCGCCCGCCCGCCCCGAAGAGCAGAACGGGGCCAAATTGCTGATCAATACTGCTGCCGAGAATCAACTCGTACCCCTCCGACGAAATCATGCGCTCAACGGTGACCCCAAGAAAATTCGCCTCACCGACCTTCGCCGCCACCGCCTGCTTGATCCCACGCCAGGCATGGCGGACATCAGTGGCGTGACGCAGGTTCAGGCAGACGCCGCCCACTTCCCGTTTGTGCGTGATCGTCTCGGAATGAAGTTTCACCGCCACCGGGTATCCCACCTTCCCTGCGACCGCTACGGCCTCCTCCTCCGTCATGGCCATAAACGTATCAACAACCGCAATACCGTAGGCGGCGAGGACTTGCTTCGACTCATGTTGCGTCAGCAGCAAACGGTGGCGTTCGCGCGCCGCCCCCAAAATCGCCTCCACGCTTGCACGCGCATCCACCCTCCGCGCCGGTCCGGCGGGAAGCGTGGGCGTCTCATAGAGTTCCTGCAGATTTGCGCTATGGCGCCACATGTCGTGAAAGGCCTGCGCGGCGCGATCCGGATAACGAAACGTGGGAATTCCCGCCGCGTTGAGCAGCGCCTCTCCCGCCTCCACGGCCGTTCCTCCCATCCAGCTGGCGAGAATCGGTTTCTCGCCGCCCAAGGCGGCAAACGCTTTCACCCGTTGCGCCGTCGCGTAGGAGTCCGTCATCGCCTGCGGCGTCAGCACGACCAGCAATCCGTCCGTCCCCGGATCGCGCGCCACGAGGTCGATCGCCTGCGCAAACCGCTCTTCGTCGGCGTCGCCCAGGATATCCACCGGATTTCCATGGCTCCATTGCGCGGGCAACACGCGATCCAATGCCACCAGCGTCTCCGCCGACAACGTCGCCAGCTGTCCGCCGCTGCCCTCCAGCCGATCCACCGCCAGCGCGCCCGGGCCTCCGGCATTCGTCACGATCGCCAGCCGCGGACCGCGTGGTCGGGGCTGCTTGGCCAGCACTTCCGCCATGTCGAACAGATCCTCAATCCCGTCCACCCGCAACACGCCCACGCGCCGAAACGCGGCCTCCAGCACCTCATCGCTTCCGGTTAGCGCCCCCGTGTGCGAGGCCGCGGCCCGGGCGCCTGCGGCTGTCCGGCCCACTTTAACCACGATGATCGGCTTCATTAACGAGGCTTCCCGCGCCGCTGAGAGAAATGACCGGGCGTCGCCGATCGACTCCATATAAAGAATAATACTGTGGGTCTGCGGATCGTCTCCCAGCCAATCGATGAGATCCGCCCAGCCGACATCCAGCATCGATCCCACGGATACGAAGGCACTGAAGCCAACTTTCTCCCGCAGGCTCCAATCGAGCACGGCCGTACAGAGCGCCCCGCTCTGGCTGATAAACGCCACGTTTCCGGGCCGCGCCATCGTCGTGGCAAAGGTCGCGTTGACCCGCTGATGAGGCGCCATGAAGCCGAGACAATTCGGACCAATCACGCGAATGCCGCCGGCGCGGGCGGCGGCCAACACCTCCCGTTCCAACTCCACTCCGGCGGTGCCACATTCCCTGAATCCGGCCGAAAGCACGATCGCTCCCCGTACGCCCGCCGCCGCACACTCCCGCATGATTCCTGGAATCGTCGACGCCGGCGTGGCGATCACCACCAGATCGATTTTTTCCGGGACGTCTCCAATTTTATGATACGCCGGCAACTGCAGGACCGACGAATACTTCGGATTGACCGGAAATAACGGCAGACCGCTCTCGTAGAGGTTCTCCAACACGGCGCGGCCGAGCGTTCCTTCGTTGGGACTCGCGCCAATCACCGCGATACTCTTGGGGGTAAAAAAACACGCGAGGGAGTGCGGCCGCGGTTGTCGCCCGGCGGAAACGAGAGAGTGTGGAAGCGCGGGCGTAGTCATGACAGTAGGACGGAAAGCGCGGGGGACCGTTGAGCCCCATCACTCCGGGACCACATTCTCGCCCTTTCCGCGGAAGCGCAGCCATTTCTCCACCTCCACGACCACGAACACGGTCGCGGCCACGCCCGCGATTCGAAGCCACGACTCCAGGGAGATCGGCGCCGTGTGGAAGAGGTGATTCATGAGCGGCAGATAGGTGAAAAGCATCTGCGCACCCACCATCGCCAAAGCCCCCCCCACCGCCCAGAGATTGGAAAAAAGCCCGATGGAGAACGCCGGGTGCGTCAGAGAGCGGCAGTTGAAAAGATAAAGCGTCTCGACGAGCACGATGACGTTGATCACCGCGGTGCGCGCTTCCGCCACGGTCTCACCCTCGCGGGTCATCTCCCAGTTAAAGAGCCAAAAGGCACCGAGCAGCGTCACCAGCGTCACCAGGCCCGTCCGCATCGCCAGAGCAAAGGTGATCAGCGGTTTTTTCGGGTCGCGTGGCGGCCGCTGCATGATTCCTTTTTCTTTCGGCTCAAACACCAGCATGAGGCCGAGCAACAGCGCGGTGGACATGTTGACCCACAACAGTTGGACCGGAAGCGCGGGTAGCGTAGTTCCAAGGATGATCGCCACGAGCAAGATGGACGCTTCGCCGGCATTCGTGGGCAGCGTCCAGACGATAAATTTCGTCAGGTTATCAAACACCCCACGGCCCTCCTCCACCGCCGCTTCGATGGTCGCGAAGTTGTCGTCCGTCAGCACCATCGCCGCCGCATTCTTTGCGACTTCGGTCCCACTCTGGCCCATCGCGATCCCGATATCCGCCTGCTTGAGCGCCGGGGCATCATTTACGCCATCGCCCGTCATCGCGACCACGTGCCCATTCCTTTGCAGCGCCCGCACCAGTCGAAGTTTCTGTTCGGGAGCGACCCGGGCAAAGACATCGGTTCGCTCCGCCACCTCCGGTAGGTCCTGGTCGGATACCGCTTCTAGTTCGCGTCCGGACAGCGCCACCAAGCCCCCAAGCGCATCGCGACCGCGCAGCCCGACTTGGTCACCAATGGCTCGTGCCGTGATGAGATGATCACCCGTAATCATCTTCACCGTGATGCCCGCTTCCTGACAGGTTCGGACCGCGGCGATCGCCTCGAGACGCGGCGGATCGAGCATGCCCTCAAGCCCTAGAAAGGTCAGGCCGCTGGCCACGTGACCGTGCTCAAGCCGCGCGTGTCCGGCTTCGACGTGGCGCCGCGCACAGGCGAGAACCCGAAGACCCCGGGCAGCCATGGTCGCAACCGCGTCATGTACTCGCTTGGGATCAAGCGGCACGCGGGAGCCGTCACGAGCCAGCGCATCCTCGCAACGCTCCAGTATGCGCTCCAC
>CAYVDZ010000574.1:0-4146 GCA_964450575.1 uncultured Opitutus sp. | reverse complement strand
ACGGGCGCGCAGACAGGCTGACAGGTGAAGCACTTTGCCACGTGGGTCCCTTGGCGGGCCATACGGTCAAAATTCGGAGTGAGTCCAAGCGTCGATCCCTGCGCGCCCGTCGTATCGTGACGCTGCTGGTCGGTGAGGAAGACAATAATATTGGGACGTCGGGGGGAGGCCATGGAAGCGTTGGGAAGCAAAGCGGGTGATTCTTTTCAGGGAGGGCGAAGGGCGGACCTAGGAACCCAGCTTAATGTTGGTTAACAAAATCCGCTCCTACGTCGAACACGGTTCAGGGGGTAATGGGGGGGGCAGCGGGTTGCCTGCGGATTGGGCGGCTTCAATTTTATGCCGTCCGTCTTGGCGGATATAGTCGAGAAGTCATGATTGCTGCAACTCGGTGAAGACCAGCACCCGGTGGAAGCCGGGTCAGCGACTCTGAATTGGAAGCGTTACAATTGAGCGACATCGCCCGCTCGACCCCGTTCGATCGAGAAACGAATATCGAAGGAGATTGCTTCTTCGGCCGCCGACCGGCATCCCGAACGGGTTGGCGTACCCCTGCACCCGCCCAGATCGGTTTCCCCATTCTCCTGATTCCGCCTGCCATGCCTCGTCCGAGCAACGTGAATATCCAAGTGATTGCGGATAGCGTCGGAGTTTCGAAAGCCACCGTGAGCCGCTCGCTGCGCAACCTGTCGGGCCATCGAGCGGAGACCAAAGCGAAGATCGTAGCGGCCGCCAAGGCCCTGGGTTACAAATCCCATCCCATCATGTCGGCAGTGATGTCGAGTGTACGGTCCAAGCAGACTTCTCTGGCCGCTCCTGTCCTTGCCGAGATTCACTGTCAGCCGTGGGACTATGACCGCACCGGCAATCCCGAGTCCTTGCGCCAGGCCATACACACCCAAGCCGACAAACTGGGATTTCGCGTGGACGAGTTCAACTGGTACGAGCCACGGATGACTCCGCGACGCCTGTTTGGGATCATCCGGGCCCGCGGCATTCGGGCCCTCATCTTTGAGCACTTCATGGAGCGGGAAATCAAATTGACCGGGCTCGACCTGAGCGGATTGGCAATGGTTTCCATTGGCGGAGCCAAGCTCCATCCGAAGCTTCACCGGGTCGAGGTTAATCATTACAGCAATCTAATCACCAGTATCAAAATCCTCCAAGGGCGGGGTTACCGGCGTTTTGGAGTCATCATTCCCAAGGTGTTTGAACGGTCCTCGGATTTTAAACGAAGTGCCGCACTCCACTCCGAGGATCTGAATATCGATCCCCGCGACCTCATTCCAATCTACTATCGCGAACGGGAGGACGACCTCGCTGAGTTGTTGAAGTGGCTCAAGTGCCACAAGCCAGATTGTGTTTTAGGCGTCGGCAAGAATATCCCCGGCCAACTTGAAACGCTCGGCTACCGGCATCCCGAAAAGATCGGCTACGCGCACCTGGGCTGGCATGCATCGTACCGGGGAATCGCGGGAATAAGTCCGAAGTGGGAGGGCGCTGGCCGAGTAGCGGTTAATCTGGTCGTTGATCAGCTCACGCGCAATGAACAGGGTGTTCCCCCAGATCCGCTGTGGATCCTGATTGAAGGGGAATGGATGGATGGTGGCAGTGTGAGACCGGCGCCGTTCGCCGCCGCCGTTTCCGCGGGCGCATCTCAATCTCAACGTTGAACGCGCCGGTCCGTGTGGTCCGCCGTGAAAACCATCGCCAGTCGTCGGTAACGGTTCCATTCCGGATGCGATTGCGGCCGGGCCGCGCCGCCGCTTCGTTGTCCCCTTCCTCGCTGGCTTTGCTTTTTCTCCCCCCTCTTTCCCATGGGCGCTTTGCTTTCCTTTCTCGGCTTCACCGCCCTCGTCGGTCTCATCACCTACTACCATACCCGCCGGGAAGACCTGAAGAGCACCAAAGGCTACTTCCGCGCCGGCAATAGTCTGAATGGTTGGGTCATCGCTGGCTCGCTGTTGCTCACCAACCTGAGCGCCGCGAACTTCACCGGTATGACGGCCCTCGTCTATGGCGGTAACCTGGCACCGATCGCCTGGACGGTGACCGTGATCCCACCGTTGATCTTTTTCGCCGGTATCATGCTTCCGGCATTTCTCCGCGGCGGGTTCACGACCATCCCCGAGTTTCTGGAAACCCGTTACGGTCCAAGCACCCGCCGGATTGTGACAGCCTTATTCTTATTTGGCTATGTCTTCGGGGGCATGCCGGTCGCGCTGTATGGTGGAGCTATTGCGTTTATCCATCTTTTCGACGTGCCAGCGCTGCTGAACCTCGATCATGCGACGTCAGTCTGGCTCATCGTTTGGGCGTTAGGCATCATCGGCGGAATGTATGCGCTCTTCGGCGGACTGAAGGGTGTTGCCATTTCGGATACGCTCAACGGCGTCGGACTGCTCGTGGGCGGCGTGCTCGTCCTGCTCTTCGGTCTCAGTGCAGTGGGTGGCGGCAATTTTATTGGCGGCGTCCGAACCGTTTTCACGACTGAAACGCACAAGCTCGATGCGATCGGTGACCCGACCGACCTCGTCCCCTTTGCCGTCCTCTTCACCGGGATGCTGCTGCACAATTTGTTCTATTGGTGTACGAATCAATTCATCGTCCAACGCGCGTTCGGTGCGCGCAGCCTCCGCGAGGGGCAGAAGGGCGTGCTCATCGCCGGCTTCTTCAAAATCCTCAACGTTCTCTATATCGCGATTCCGGGCGTCATCGCCTTTCATCTCTATGGTGCAGGGCACTTCAATAATAACGATTGGGCGTACCCCACCCTGGTTCGTGATGTGATGCCCGGAGTCTTCGTCGGTTTCTTCGCCGCGGTGATTTTCGGAACCGTGCTGAGTACCTATAACAGCGTCCTCAACAGCTCGGTCACGATCTTCGCCATCGATCTCTATAAGCCGCTTTGGGGGCGTCATCTCTCCGACGAGGTCGTCATCCGTCGCAGCAAGCGGGTCGGTACCGTCATGGTGGTGATTACCCTGCTCATCGCTCCGCTCATCATGAAGTTTCCCGATGGCATCTTCTATTATATGGTGAAGACGGAAATCCTCTTCGGTTCACCCATCTTCCTCACGCTCCTGGTCGGCTTTTTCTCCAGGAAAATATCCGCCAAGGCCGCCAATCTCACCCTGATTTCCTACTTGATCACCCTGGCCCTGTTTCAGCACGTGCTCGTGGTGGAGCTTCATTTCCTGCATATCCTCGCACTGCTTTTTGTCTTTCATGTCGGCTTGATCCTGGTGCTGGGCCGCGTGTTTCCCGTGACGCGGCTCCCGCCCCCGCCGGTTGTTCCGGAGGACATCGATCTGCGGCCCTGGAAGTATTTTCCGCACGTGAGCGTCGGAGTTTTTGCCGCCATGATTCTGACCTATGTGATCTTCTCGCCGTGGGGCTTGGTCCAGGGATCCGTCGGGAAGCAGATGGACTATCCCTACCTTATCGGAGGAATACTCTTTAGCACCGGCATGTTTGCGATCCCCCTTTGGATTTACGTTCGCAATCGTCGTTCTGAGACCGAAGCGCTCCGTCAGCAGCCAGACGTTGCCGTCGGGTCCCGCGGTTGAATGCAGAATCGGACGCGCGATGGCGTCTCGCGATCCAGGCCCTTAATCGTTCGCCCGGGCCACGCGGCCGCTATCTTTGATCGGCTTGGAGAAGCGGTAGTCGATATCCCACGGAAAGAAGATCCACTTGTTCTGCTTGAACTCCTTTACACAGGTATCCACAAAGGGGAGACCCGCTGGCTTGGCGTACAACGTCGCGAAATGGGCCTTGGGCAACAGTCGTCGCGCCACCTGCGCGGTGCGACCCGTGTCCACCAGATCGTCGATCATCAGATAACCGGCGCCATCGCCATTCACGCCTTTCAAGACTTGGATCCCTGCCTGCTGCTGCGCCGCTCCGCCGTCGGAACCCGCGGCATAACTCGTCATACAAATCGTATCGATCAGTCGGATCTCCAGCTCGCGCGCGATCAACGCCGCCGGCACAAGTCCACCCCGGGTGATCGCGATGATCCCCTGCCAGCTGCCGAGCTCGTGTAACTGCGCGGAAAGATAGCGCGCATCGCGGTGCAGCTCCGGCCAGGAAATGACAATCTCGTCGTCGTAGCGGGAAAGGTCGCCCATCCCGCCAAGCAAA
>CAYVDZ010000573.1:0-4152 GCA_964450575.1 uncultured Opitutus sp. | reverse complement strand
CGACATATCTTTCAGCAGGTACGACTTCGCCCCCGACTGGATCGCCCGGTAGATATCTTCGTCGGTATCGTAGGTGGTGAGCACCACGACTTTCGCGTCGGGATGACGGTTGAGCAGACTCAGTGTCGCCTCCACGCCACCGATTCCAGGCAGACGTAGATCCATCAAAACAACATCTGCCGGCTCCCGCCGATAACTCGCGATCGCTTCCTCGCCGGTGTCGACTTCCGCTTGCACTTCCATGTCCGGCTGCGAGTTCACCAATGCCGCCAAGCCCATCCGAAAGGTCGGATGATCATCGACAATCAGGATGCGCAACTTGGGTTTCATGGCGGACACGTCGGAGACCTAAAAGCAGGGGCACGTCAAGCGGCGGCGTGCGGTCCGCGATCTTTCGGCGATGCGACCTCTACCAGCAACTCGGTGCCTCGGCCCGGCTTGCTTGTGATCTGTAGGGTCGCGGCCAGCTGTTGAACGCGCTCCCGGATGCCTCGGAGGCCGAACCGACTCCTGGCGCGCAGGGAGGCGTCGACCTCGAAGCCTTGCCCGTTGTCGGTAATGCGCAAACGCACCTTCTCCGGCTCAAACTCGAGCCGTACCACGAGCCAGGTGGCGGCCGCATGTTTCAGCGCATTGGAGATCCCCTCCTGGCCAATCCGCAGCAATTCATTCTCCAGCTGCGGCGCGAGCCGCCGGCTCTCACCCGCGATTTCGATCTTCGTTTCCAGCGGCAACCCTTCGCACATCTGCCGCAGGACCCCGCCCAAGGCGCCGGGAAGATCCGTTCGCTCAAGCGCATGCGAACGCATATTCCAAATGGATTCCCGCGCCTCGGCAATGCAGCTCCGCACAATCGTATGCGCCGTTATCACATGCGGCAGAACGGCCCCGCTTCCGTTCCCGGCGTTATTTTTCGCCAGCTCCAGTTGCATCGAGACCGCATTCAAGCCTTGCGCCAGGGTGTCGTGAATATCACGCGCCACGCGGTTCCGTTCCCCCAAAATTGCGGCGAATTCCGCTTCCGCCATTTTGCGCTCCACCTCTCGTTGCGCGACCTGACGTCGGGAACGGGACCAAAGGACTACAAAAATCCCTACGAGTCCAAACGCTCCGGCGCCCCCGAGAAACGTCGTCCGGCGGGGATTGAACCACGGCGCCGTACGCATCACCACCACATCGTCCGCATCGCGCAACAACACTTGCAGCCGCTCGACCAGCCACAGTCCGTTCGCCGGCGCCGTCATATCAGGAGCCATCGCGCAGATACCCGTAAGTTGGAGATGACTGCCCAGTTCCCACGCGACCGGCGTGGAGCCTGCCACCGGCTGCGGCAGCAACGCCTCAAGCTTGGTCCCATTCCAATCAAGCGTCAGGAGAATGCCCTCCGGCCCGGTCCGCACCTCTTTAAGATACGCCTGAATCCGCACCAAATCGGCTTCGTGCGCGACCGCTTCCGCAAACGTTTCAATCGCGATCGGTTCCGGCGTGGCTCCGCGCGCGTGGCGCCGAAAAACCGCGTCGACCAAGCCGGGGGAATATTTGCCATGCTCCACAAAGCCCGCGATGTCAACTTCATCGCCCGGCACGACCTCCCCGGCTTGAGACGACACGACTCGCAGGCCCCGATTGCCATCGCGGATCCAGAGGGCGTTGCCCGCCTGATGCCGCGAAACGACACCACGCACATGGACCCGGTGGCCAGTAAAACCCGACGGATCAAACTGTAACAGTTCACCGGCCCGCTGCCGACGCAGGGCGAAGGGATCAGGTGCGGGCGGCTCGAGCACCACGATTTCCTCCACGCCGGAGACCCGCAACGCCGCGCGTACGAACTGCCGGTTGGCGTTATGCACGTTGAAACACACGCCCCGCACCCGCACACGTGCGTCAACCAGCGCGGCGACATCGAGGGTCGCCGCCACTCTAACCCGTAAGAGCACTTCACCGGCAGCGAGAGTCAGAAATGCGTTCTGCCGCTCGGACTGACGCGTTCCCGTCGCAGTCGATGGTTCATCGAAACCGGTCGGACCAATGTGAGCGTTGACACAACTGCGCACAATGCCTTCCAGCTCGACCCACTTGGAGTCGAAGCCCCCGCCGGCGAGATCCGTGATCGTCGTCTGCATGGGCGACGGCAGCTGCTTGGAGCCGAGGCGGCGCATCCTCTCCGCCTTGACCATGGGCGCAAAATCTCCGGGGCCTGTCACGCCCTCAACCACAACCCATTCCCCCGGCTGGAGTGCATCCGCAATCGGGACCGCGGCGGTTACATAGATGCCATCGGTTTCATCACGTAAAACGAATGCAGTCCGGTCCACGACCGTCAGCACGACACCCTCGATTCGCACCGCCAAAGGCCCGGCGGCCACGGCGGCGGAAAGAGCCCTCACCCCCGCAGCCGTAGTGATCGGGGTGAGGCGGCCCGGGTCACTCGCGCCCGCTCGTGGCGCCAACCCGACGATCCACGTCAGGAGCGTAATGAACGAGGCGCGGAAGGTCATCATCTTTCCACTCAGCGTGCGGCGCACTCCCGGAAATTCGAGGCGAAAAACGGTACCCCTTCGGGTCGCCCACCCGGCTGCGAACTCACCCTCGCCGTTCCAGGCAACTGATCGGGAATCACCGCGATGCGACTTCGACCGCACGCCAGCCGCTCACTCGACTGTCGGAGAAATCAAAACATCCCGCGAGAGGCGGATCCAGGCTGCCGATCACCCCATTGACCCAGCCCATAAAGACCATCGTGGTTCACCGTCTCAGTATATATTCTAAGGTTTATTCCTTAATACAGGTTTATGGATTGAACTCACCCCGCGCGCAGATTCTCCTCGGACTTGTCACCGCTTTCCCCTGCGCGGTGTTTCGCCTCCCAGGCTAGGTCGTAACCAATGATCTCAAGACCGTAGTAAATAGGTTTTAACCTTCTCTGCCCGATGGCCTGTACCTCCCGCCCCCTCAAATCAACGCGTCGTTCCGTTTGACGTTCTCCTGAAACGCCCGCCCGACCCGGCCAGTCTGTATCGGCCCTGCCTGACGCTCACTCTTCCCTCCCAACCGCTCCTCACCATGGCCCGCTCCCGCTCCTCCAAACCCTCCCGTCCCGCCGCTAAACGAACCGCGTCGCCGAAAAAGAAAGCTGCGGCAACGGCGGCCGGGTCGGCCCCTTCCATCAAACTTGATAAGTTGAACGCCCGCCCGGATCCCATTGATTTTCGCGATTTGATGTTCGAGCCCACTCTGGTGGAGGTTCCCCAGCAGATCACGCTCGCCGACTATAAGAAGCGATATCAAGGCCGGAAGTTGCCGGTGCTTGATCAGCTGTCGGAAGGCGCTTGCACCGGCTTTGGACTCGCGGCGGTCGCTCAATTTCTGCTGCAACGTCGCAAAGTGTTTCGCGATACCACTCCGGTGAGCCCGCGCATGTTTTATGAGATGGCACGCCGCTACGATGAGTGGCCCGGGGAAGACTACTCCGGTTCGAGCGCCCGCGGCGCAATGAAGGGCTGGCATAAACACGGGGTTTGTTCAAAGGAGGCCTGGCCCTACGTGGAAAACAATCCCGGCACGCTCACTCACGAGCGCGCTCGGGAAGCCGCCGCCCGACCACTGGGCGCGTACTTTCGAGTCAACCATCGCAATCTCGTCGCCATGCACGCGGCGCTCGCCGAAGTCGGGATTCTCTACGCCACGGGAACGGTTCACTCCGGCTGGTCGGAAATTAACCGCACCGAAGGCTTGATCCCCGGCCCGGAAGGCAAGGACGTCCTCGGAGGTCATGCCTTCGCGATCGTAGGTTTCGAAGCGCGCGGGTTTTGGATTCAAAACTCCTGGGGACCAACTTGGGGCAGGGATGGATTTGCCCTGCTGACGTACACCGACTGGTTAAAGTACGGCTATGATATCTGGGTCGCCCGGCTCGGCGCCCCGGTCGAGATGCCAGGCACGGGATTGGTCACTGTCACCGGCACCGTGCAGCAATCGCGGGCCAGTTATTCGTTCAGCGATTTGCGGCCGCATCTCGTCGGAATTGGCAACGATGGCCGCCTGCGTCCGGGCGGAGAGAGCGGCACCAAACCCGAGGATCTCGATACGATTTTCGCCCACGATTTCCCGCGTATTACCAAGGGATGGGGCACCAAGCGCATCCTACTC
>CAYVDZ010000572.1:0-4162 GCA_964450575.1 uncultured Opitutus sp. | reverse complement strand
AACTCGCACCGTCCACTCGTCCCCACCACTCGCTCCCCGCCACGCGCAAGCGAATGGCCGCGATCTGTGAACGCGTGAGATGACCAACAAAAACAAAAGACCATCCAAAGCGTTCAGAATCGGTCCGGTAACCGGTCGCATTCCCAAAGGCGTTGAACTGCTCATTGGTGACATTCGTGACGTCCATATAGAACGGCGCCAATTCCACGGCATGCACCGGTCCTTCGCCATCCGCGGCGAAGCCATAGTCTCCGTCCGTGCCCATCTGGAAGACCCCGCCTGCGAGTAAACGCATACCCTCGATCGACCCCTCAGCCACCCGTGCAAACGCCCGCGTTGCGCCGGGAGAGGTGCCCTCGCGGGCCGCGGCGCAGCACGGCGTATTTTTGGATTCTCCTTCCATTCAATTCCACTTCTCATGAACGGTGACGTGGACGCAACCTCGCAGCTCAGAGCGGAAGCTCGGGAAGGTGGAAAATTGAAAAATCGGAAAACACTGAACGCGCCAAGCCAGCCGCGATGTCGAGCGGTTACCTTGGTCGACGTAGCGCCCGACCTAGGGCGTGTACTCCGGGGGAAAATCAAACTCAGCGGCCGTCGATCAACTCAAGTTTTCCAATTTCCCGCTCTCCCGAAATTTCCAATTTCCAAATTTTCCCTCCTCCCGAGGTTCGCATTTACTCTGGCGGATAAACCGCTCACTGATTTTCGGTTCGCAGAGGCAGCGATCCGACTCCCTGCTTACCCTCTAATCGTCCCCGCGTTCCCCATGATTACCTCCCGGCGCTCCTTTCTCCAAACCACCGGACTCGGTCTCGGTGCCACGTTCCTCGCGTCCTCGCTGCCCGCCCGCGCCGGACAGTTTACGGGAAAAATTCGCAAGTCCCTGAAATGGGGAATGGTGCGGGAAGCGAAAAACATTCCGCTCGTGGAAGCCTTCCGCAAACTTCGCGAGTGCGGCTACGAGGGCGTCGAACCGAGCCTCAGCCATGTGCCGGAAGCCCAGGTCGAAACTTGGATCGCCGCCAGCCGCGAGACGGGACTCATCATTGACGGCACCGTCGGCGCGCGGACGGAAAATCTCGGCCCCGGCATCGATCTGACAAAGCGATTGGGCGCGGATTCCATGCTGGTGGTGGCCCGGTACGATCAGAATCAATCGCTCATGGCGAACTGGACCCGCTGTCGCGACCAGCTGAAAGCTGCCGCGCCGCACGCCCAAAAGCAGCAGATCAAGCTGCTCATCGAAAATGTCTGGGCCACCTTTCTAATCAGCCCGTTCGACATGGCTCGGTTCGTCGACGAAATCGGCAGTCCCTGGGTGCAGGTGCACTTTGATATTGGCAACATGATGCGTTGGGGCGTGGCCGAGCACTGGGCCGGGGTCTTGGGTACCCGCTCGCAAAAACTCGACGTTAAAGAATACGATCTCAAGAAGGCGATGAACGAGGGTATGAGCAAAGGCTTCGATGTGCCGCTCGGCGAGGGTAGCATCAACTGGCCGGCAGTGCGGACGGAGCTCGCGAAAATCAAGTTCACGGGTTGGGCCGCCGCAGAGGTCAAGGCCGGCGACTGGGCTTACCTGGCCGATGTCGCCCGACGCATGGATCGCGTGCTCGACCTATAGATTTAGGAGGAGGAGCGAAGGTGGCGGCGATCCAGCCCGTAAACCGGACCGAAAGGCGTGGTAGAATAAACGCCGTCAAAACCCCGGACACGGCGGCCACTGCCGTCCGCCCGCCAGAGCGCGTGCTCGAGTACGCCAGTGAGTCCCGGCCTCGAAGCCCGGCCGCGTTTCAATCACCACTGGCCCGCCAGTCATTCGAGTACTCCGCGAAGGCCCACGGCAGCTAAGGCAGTTCTGCGATCGTGAGATTCCGAAATGAAATCTCCGCCTTGCAATTACCGTGGATCTGCAATGCCACCAATCCCCCCGGCGTGATGGCGGTATCGGTCTCGACATAACGCAGCGTCTCCTCGCCATTGAGCAGGATCGTCACGTGCGAGCCTTCACAGCGGATTTCATAACGATTCCATTCCCCCGGCCGCTCCAGCCGCTTCATTTGCTCCGCCGGAGCGCGGGCCAGGAATTTCTTCCGTCGTGATTCATCATAGAGTGAACCCGAGTGCCCCGCACCGATGTCCGCTTGATAGCCCAGCATTTCGTTCGGCGGCTGATCCACCCGCACGCTATGAAACTGCACGCCGCCGTTCACGAAGCCTTCCGTCCCGACGAGCTTGTACTCGAGCTTCAACGCGAAATTCTTAAAACTCCGCGTTGTCGCCAAAAACTCATTACGCGGATTCCCCTCGAGCGAGCCGCCCACGATGACGCCATTCCGCACGCGCCAGACCCCCGTGTCGCCCTCCCAGCCTTGCAGGTCCTGGCCGTTGAACAACGAGGGGCCCTTCGGCCGCTCCACCGGTGGCGCGACCGCCGCCCGCGGCCCCGTCTTCTGCTTCGTCGGAGCCGGCGGACTCTTCGCGAAGCGGGCCGCCTTGCGCCGGGTATCCTCATCCTTTTCCGTCGCCGCAATTTTCTCCAACAAGGCCTTCACCTCTGCTCCTTGTTTCGTGGTGAGCAGCGCCGGCGCCACTTGCACGACCGCCAGCGCCGCCTCCGTCCGCACCGCCGGATCGTCGAGATACGCCTGCAGCAATCGCACCGCCTCAATCCGCCTCACGTTGCCCATTCCCGACACCATCATCAGCTTCTCCTCCTTGGTCCGAACCACGCGGTTCACCGCGTTGAACCGCGTGGTTCGGACCAAGGGCCACATTCGACGCCATGCGGGTCGCACCACGGAAGGCGGGCTCGCGGTCGGTCGCCGACGCATCACGCATCACCACTTCGAGCAAGGTCGTCGCCGGGGTCGCATCCGGCCAGTCCGCGAGGCCGCGCAAGGCCGCCTCCCGCACCGCTGCCGAGCTGTCCTGCAGGGCCGCACGCACCGCGACAAACGCCTCGAAACTGCCGTTCATTGATCGGACGATCCCACCCAGCGGACGCAGCAACGCCACTTTCGTCGCCGCATCACTGGCCTGACGAAACGCCGCCAGAACCCCATCCGCGCGGCTCGCCACCGGTAGTTTCATCGCCGTCGTAACAATGGCACGATCCGCGAGCGTCTTCATCGCGTCGTCGGTGCCCGTAACGGATAACCGGATCAGCTCCGAAAGATCGGTGGGACGCGCGACCATCGAAAGCGCTCGCAACGCGGCTACACCGCTCTCCCGATCCGGCCCATCCACCAGACGAATGAGTTCGGGCGTCGCGCTCTCCGCCGCGCGTTTGCCCAACACCACGATCAGCTTGACCCGCACCGGCGTTTCCGCGGTGGCGATCATCCGCAGAATCGCGGAGTTTGTATCCGCCAAAGTGATTCGTCCCAAGCTCCCCAGCGCCGCCTCGCTTTCCGCCTCGGTCCGGGCGCCGGCGGCAGCCCGCAAGAGAATCGGCAAACTGGATACGCCACCGATTCGGCCGAGAGCCGTCAATGCCGCGACCCGCACCGTGGCATCACCGGCCTCCGCGCGCACCTCGATCGCGTCCAGCGCCCGAGGGTCGCCCCGATCCACCAGCGCTGCCACCACGAGCGCCTGCACCGGCGAAGCCAGACCGTCGAGTTGCGCCAAAACGGCCGGCATCACCTCGGCACCCGGCAGTTCGCGTAGGGCCTGAATTGATACCGCCCGCAGCGCCGGATCGGTTGAGCGCAGGTGCTCGAGCAGCAACGGAATCCCGGCGGAGCCGCGGGCCAGGATCTCGCCCCGCGTCGCGGCAATGCGAATCGGAGCGGCGACCTCGGCCGCGCGGATCGCCGCATAGTTCGCCGCCGCCGCCTGCCGCTGTCCTTGATCAAGCTGGACACCGGCGATCAAAAGGCTCCCCTCTCCGGCCGCGTTTCGCAGTCCGGGCGCGGTACTCGTCAGCATTTGCTGCAACACCCGGGCAGCCTCGGGTGTGCCGATTTTCCCGAGCGCCATCAGCGCCGCACTCGCCGCCAGCGATGTGGGCGAAGCCGCCAGCCGGCTCAACGCCTCGACGGCCTGCGGATCGCGTCGCGCTCCCAGCGAACTGACCACGCCCACGAGCGCTTTGCCTTGGAGGCGCCCCAGCGCCTCTCGTAACGCCGCGCCCGCCGCCGGATCGGGAATGGAC
>CAYVDZ010000571.1:0-4169 GCA_964450575.1 uncultured Opitutus sp. | reverse complement strand
GGAAAGTCTAACGCCCTTAACGCAGCAATCCAGTTGTCCACCGGGAGCGTGCTTCTGTTCACCGACGACGATGTGAGGTTCCCTAAAGACTGGATCCGCGAAATGTGTCATCCCCTATTTCAGGGTGACGGAGACGTCGTCATCGGCGGCTGCAGGCTCGCGCCCCATTTACAGAGAGGGTGGATGACGCGATACCATCGCGGATTTCTCGCCTCGACCGAATACTTGTCAGACGACACCCCTTCCGAGTTCGCGGGAGTCAACTTTGCCTGTGTTCGTCAGGTCTTTTCCGAAGGTCTCCTGTTCGACTGTGAGCTGGGAGGTGGTGGTCTCGGCAACTGCGAGGATAGTCTTCTGGCGCGCCAACTTTCAGAGTCGGGTCGAAGGTTCGTCTCACGCACTCAACTCCACCTCACGCATCATCCTTCGGAGTCACGACTGCTATACCAAAGTTGGTTGTCAGCTGCCGTTGCCATCGGCAAGTCGGGGGCATACCTCTCACATCATTGGTATCACAAGCGGATCACGAATGCACGTGCCCGATTGCTCTATCTTTCTTTCAAGCTGCGGCTGAGGTCATGGTTATCCGGAAGTCGCACTCCTGAGAGCGAAGGCATCTCCGCTTGGGAGCTGAGCTACCGCATCGATATCGCACGCTACCGCCATTATCTGAAAGAGCGTCTCCGACCGCGGAACTATTCCCTCCGCGGTCTCCGAAAACTTTGATCCAACTTACCTTGGACTCACACATGAGCAAACCTCGACTGATCGCCTTCTATCTGCCGCAGTTCCATCCAACCGCTGAGAATGATCAGTGGTGGGGCAAGGGATTCACGGAATGGACGAATGTCACGAAGGCCAAGCCACTCTTTCCCGGGCATCAGCAACCGCACCTGCCGGCAGATCTGGGATTTTACGACCTTCGACTGCCGGAGGTGCGTGCCGCTCAAGCCGAACTCGGCAAGAAGGCCGGTATCGAGGGTTTTTGTTATTGGCACTACTGGTTCGCCGGGCGCCGAGTGCTTGAGCGGCCTTTCAATGAAGTGGTCGCTTCAGGACAACCCGACTACCCCTTTTGCGCCGCGTGGGCCAACCACTCTTGGAGTAGTCACTGGCAAGGAGCGGAAAACCGGATGTTGATCGAACAAACGTACCCGGGACGCGACGACATCGAACGACACTTCCATACCCTGTTACCTGCATTCAGTGACCGTAGATATATTCGGGTACGGAACCGGCCAATGTTTACCATTTTCCGGCCCAAAGACCTGCCTCAACCCGAAGCATTCATTGAACAGTGGCAAGAGCTGGCTCGCGAAAACGGTCTCGAAGGCATTCACTTTGTGGCGCATCTGTTCGACAACGAATCCGAATTCCCTTGGCGCAAACAAGGCTACAGCGGTGCAGTCATGACCAACGAATTAAAGTTGATGCGTCGCCGGCTCTGGGACCTCGTTGCTGAACGCATTCGCGTTGCCCGGCAGACCAGCGCCTCGGGGAAAACGCGGGCTTGGACCGATGTGGTGGAAACTGCCGGTCGTCTTGTCGGACACCGTATGATGCAACGATTGTTCGGGTGGCCGGGCGGCGTTCACTACTATAGAGACGCGGTTTTATTCTTCAAATCCGAGCAGGGACTCGCTCAGGGTTGCTACCCGTCTGTCGTTCCGGGTTGGGACAATACACCTCGCGCGGGGAAGAAAGGAATTGTCCTGCAGGGTTCCACTCCAGAGCTTTTTGCCGAACATGCACGAGACATTCTGGCCTCGGTCAAAGACCGACCCGCAGAGGATCGAATTGTATTCGTCAAATCATGGAACGAATGGGCCGAGGGCAATTACCTCGAGCCCAATCGCAAGTTCGGTCACGCTTATATTGAAGCACTTCGGGCTGCCGTGGACGCGACAGAGACGCCCAACTGAGTTTCCGCTATTGCGGTTGTTCGTCGCTTTTCCCACGCCTGATGTCCACGTCTTCGCCGCGCATCCTTTTCGTCTGCCATGATGCCAGTCGAACCGGTGCGCCGATCGGACTGCTGGCGTTCATGCGTTGGCTGAAATCGAACACGGGATTTGAGCTCGCGACGGTGGTGCGCATTCCCGGCCCGCTCGCGGAGGATTTTGGCCAGCTCGGTCCGATGCTCACACTCGGGGCTTCTGTGCTTCATCGCACCCGCCTCGGGCGGCGGATCCGCCATCGCCTGCCGTCCAGCTGGGTTGAGGAGACACGGGCGATCCGTCGGTTTTTTGCGGCGGGGCGCTTCGACGTGATCTACTCCAATACGATCACCAACGGCCCCGTGCTCGAGGCTTTGGGTTCATTCGGTACCCCGGTCATTACCCACGTTCACGAGTTGGAGTATTGGATCTCACGCACCGGCGCCGAAAATCTCCGGGCAGTCAAGGCCTGCACAAGTTCCTATATCGCCGCTTCTCAGGCCGTCAGCGACAACCTGGTGCACAACCACGGTGTTCCCGCGGAACGGATCACCACGGTTTATGAACACATTCGCGAGCTTCCCACTGTTTCCAGCGATGAACAACGAACGGCGGCCCGGACCCTGCTGAAGATTCCTACAAACGCTTTCGTCATTGGTGGGTGCGGTGCCGAACATTGGCGGAAAGGGAGGGACCTGATTCCGCAGTTGCTGATTGCCCTTCGCCGTCTCGCTCCGGAACAACCGTTTCACTTCGTCTGGGTCGGGCGTCCCGGCACAGCCGAGGAACAGTATTCCCTTCACTACGATCTGCGGACCGCGGGCGTCGACCACCTCTACCACGACAGTGGAGAGACCTGTGATCCACTCAGCCTGTTCGCTTCCTTTGACGCGTTCGCCCTGCTGTCCCGCGACGATCCTTATCCGCTCGCATGCCTGGAGGTGGCCGCACTCGAACGACCTGTCGTCTGCTTCACCGGCGCCGGTGGCATCCCTGAGTTTGTCCGTGGTGACTGCGGTCTGGCCGCACCCTATCTCGACCTCGAGGCTATGGCCCGCGACTTCGTGCGGTTGGCCCAAGATCCCGCCCTCGCCCGTCGCTACGGCACGAACGCCCGGGCGAAGGTCGCTCGGGAAAACCTCCTCGACGCCACCGGACCGCAACTCTGCCGCGTAATCGAAAACTGCCTGAAGCGTGCCCCCTCCTGATCCATGCAGGCCGTTTTTCGTCTGATCCGTCGTTGGCTCGCGCGCAGAAATTATGTGTTGGTTCGAGAGTCTCCCGAGATCCCGCCCACGCTGACCGATTGCCTGAAAGGTTCGGTTCCCCGCGCCGATCCGTCGTTGCGGGTGCTCTGCTTGGACAACGATGTCGGTCTCCAATCCGAACTGCTCGGGTTCTTCCGACCCGAGCAGATCGAATTCAACTGCCCCGTCTGGTGCCATGAAACGACGGGGTTGGCCAAAGGCTCACACCTGCCGGTGGAGCCTTCCGGTCCGTTTATCGCCGTTCTCGATCTCGAAACCGCGTCGTTGGCCAAGCTCACGAGTGCGTTGCCGTGGCTTCGTCGCGCCCACGCGCTCCTCCTCTGCGGCCGGTTGGGTTCCTTCTGGTCCGATCGGATCGACGCCTGCAGTCTTCCGCAACCGCTTCGCGACCTCGGATT
Organism: uncultured Opitutus sp.; assembly: GCA_964450575.1. Lineage (GTDB taxonomy): Bacteria > Verrucomicrobiota > Verrucomicrobiia > Opitutales > Opitutaceae > ER46. The sequence continues at coordinate 566 of CAYVDZ010000571.1, read as the reverse complement.
CTCGCTGGCCGATGTCGTCGGCTCGAAACACTTGGCAACGCCTCAGGCTCCCGCCTCGCGTTTGATTCTGGTCTGCCCCCGCGCCGATCAGGTCCGATCCGCCACCCGGGCAAGTCGCTACCGTGTCAACGAAGCGCTCACCTACGCCGGCGCACCGATTGTCCGGGAGCAGGACTCCCAGCTGCTCGCCGGGCGCGGTAGCTTCGGTTTCGCCGCCGGCGTTTTTAACCCGGGCGCAATCGTCCACAACGGAACCTGCTTCCTCCTGGCACGCGGGGACCGCACCCCATGGACACTCCAGAAGAAAAACGCGGGGGAATTCTTCAGCTCGACGCAGCCTTGGTTGATGACGCTCACTCCCGGCCATCAGATTGACGAGGCCAGCGCCGTCACAACCGTCAGGATGCCGGACTTGGCTCAGCACCGAATCGAAGATTTCCGGTTGTTTCGTTTCCGCGGAGACATTTTTTCCAACCATGCAGTGATTTTCAATCCAGGAGCACCTTTGGGCCTGCAATCGCCGCTGCCGTTGGAGCGCTTGCACACGCGGGTCGGACTCTCCCGCC
>CAYVDZ010000570.1:0-4170 GCA_964450575.1 uncultured Opitutus sp. | reverse complement strand
GATCTCTGCTTTCCTAAATAAAATCCCAGATCCCTTAGCGACGTGAATAGTTACCATTTTCCTGAGAATCGTTCATGCCCTCTAGCGTCCGTGTTGACTCGCAACGCCTGATCGATTTCTGCGCGGCCGTATACACGGCGGAGGGCATGCCCGAGCCCGACGCGCGCTTCGTCGCCGATACCCTGGTGCAGGCGGACCTGTGGGGCCACCAGTCGCACGGCGTGCTGCGGCTGGCGTGGTACCGCGATCGCATCCGCAACAAGGTCATGCAGCCGGTCACCCGGCCAGAGTTCGTCGTGGACGCCGGTGCGGTGGCGGTGATCGACGGCAAGGAAGCCGTCGGGCAGGTGCTCACAAAGTTCGCCACCGAAGAGGCGATCCGCCGCGCGAAGCTGCACGGCATCGCCGCCGTGGGCGTGCGCAACTCCAACCACTTCGGCACCTGCATGTACTACACGCTGATGGGTGCGGCCCAGGGCTGCGTCATGCAGCTCTCCAGTAACGGCGGTCCGGCGATGGCGCCGTGGGGCGGCAAGAAGAAGATCGTCGGCACCAATCCGTGGTCGGTGGCCGCACCGGCGGGCAAGCATCCGTCGTTCGTGATGGACATGGCCAACACCGGCGTCGCGCGCGGCAAGATCTACCTCGCGCGCAACAAGCGCCAGCCGATTCCCGAAGGCTGGGCGATCGATGCCGACGGCGCGCCGACCACCGATCCGCAGGCGGCCATCGACGGCATCATCCTGCCGATGGCGGGGCACAAGGGTTACGCGATCGCCGCGACCGTCGACATGCTCTCCGGCGTGCTGACCGGCAGCGGCTTCCTGTCTTCAGTGGCGAGCCCCTACAAGACCGCGGAAAAGAGCAACTGCGGCCACCTGATGCTGGCGCTCGACATCAGCAAGTTTCAGCCGCTCGCCGAATTCAACGCGCGCATGGAGCGCTACGTCGACGAGATCAAGTCCGTGCCGCTGGCCAAGGGCTGCGACGAAGTGTTCTATCCGGGCGAGATGGAAGCGCGCAACGATGTAAAGAACCGGCGGGAAGGCATCGAGTTTCCGGAAGACACGCTGGCCGACCTGCGGCGGATCGCGAAGGAAGGTGGGTTGGAGGGGAAGTTGCTGTTTTGAGTGGTGGACTGTTGTCGGATACCCGATTTTTTTCCTCTCTTTCCTTCAAGTCTTTGCGCTAGGATGGCCGGTGCGCCTCCTTGGTGATATCGCTTGAGCACAATGGCTGGAATCTGGAGCCTGAATGCCCGATAAGGAAGCCACAGCCTGCATCAAGATCAACAAGCTGCTTGAAGCGGCTGGCCAGCGGCTAGGCCCAACGGGAGCTCGCGAGTACAATTCACAACAAGGCGACCTTGTTGACCGCGCTTGTTACGAGAGTTTCCCATGGCAGAAAATGAAGAAGATTATTTGCGCCAGTGTTTGGAGAAAAACGTTTGCCCTGTCTGCCAGCAGCCGGTTGCAACAAAATTTGGGAGTGGTCAAATCAAGGAAGGCGTGTTCTGTTCGCTGGATTGCTACGGAAAATGGAATCAGGGATTGCTGATTCGACGGCATCAGGAACGGGTGAAGAAAGAGAGATCCGATGAATGACGCGACGACGAAGACCAGATTGCCGGTCACTCCACCTTTGCCAGCGCCGGGCCGCACCCGTGACTACACAGGAATACTGCCGAGCCAGAAAATCAAGGAGATGGTGAATAGCGGCGAGATCACCTCACTGATGAGGCCATTTGATGATGACCAAGTCCAGCCAGCCAGCATAGATCTACGGCTCGGCGATTATGCTTACCCGGTTGATACCAGCTTCCTTCCCGGCAGGGGCGTTAAGGTGCTGGAAAAAATGAAGCAGCTCGACGGGCGATATGACGACTTCAAGATCGACATTCGCAATGGCGCTGTTCTGGAAAAGGGGCGGATATATGTTATCCCTCTCCTGGAGGCCATCAGCCTGAGAAGTGAGGTCGCCGCCTTTGCTAACCCGAAGAGTTCAACGGGCCGATTGGATGTCTTGACGCGCTTGATTGCCGATGGCGCCACCATTTTTGACCAGGTCGGCGAGGGTTATAAGGGAGAGCTTTTTATTGAGGTCGCCCCGCGAAGTTTCAGTGTGGTGGTGAAAACCGGTACCCGCCTGAACCAGCTAAGATTTCGCCGTACACGAGGCGAGGAGCCCAAACCCATCACGTCCGCAGACTGGAAACAACTGCTCGACGACGGGCAAGTCGTTGATGGCGGCGGTGACGGAAAAAAGGCGGCATCCACCAAGACGGGCGTGCTGTCTTTCACGGTAGATTTGGAAGGTTCCCGCACGGAGAATAACCTGATCGGATACCGTGCAAAGAAACATACCAAGCGAATCGATCTGGAGGAACGGAATTACGACCCGCTCGATTTCTGGGAACCCATTCGATTCCACAAAACCTCTTCGCTGATATTGGTCCCTGATGAGTTTTATATTCTTATGACGAAGGAAGCGATCGCGGTGCCACCGGAATATGCGGCCGAAATGTCGCCCTCCGATACCCGCGCTGGTGAATTCCGCGTTCACTATGCTGGCTTTTTTGATCCTGGATTTGGCTGGAACACCAAAACAAATAGAGCGGGTAGCAGCAGGGGGGTTCTGGAAGTGCGCTCACATGAAATCCCTTTTCTGCTTGAACATGAACAGACCGTCGGCTGGCTCCACTATGAGCGTATGGCCGCCCGGCCCGACCAGCTATATGGTCAAGACAGCAACTCGAACTATCAGGGGCAGAATCTCAAATTGGCGAAACAGTTCATGTAACTGCACGGCTGGTTCTGATGGTGATCGAACTTTCCCGAAATTAAAGATGTCGGTGTCGATTAGACTGCAACCGTGGCGATTTGCGCTCCCGACCTCAATTGCATGGTCTTCGCGCTCGCTACCGATGACGGCGGTTTGCTGGCTGTTCCGTCAGCCACTGGCGCCATCGTCCACTGCAAGGGCATAGCCGTGAAAGACGGCATCTGGCTGTTCTTTTCGGACGACGGATCGCCTCTCGATCCGAAATTCGTACACCGCGATTAATGGATAAATGGGGTCGACCCTGTTTCCCCTACTTCCCAACAGAGGAGCTTCCCCGATGGCGATCATTGATTCTCAGGTCCACGTCTATGCGGCGAACACGCCGAAACGACCGTGGCACAGTGTCCCGAACTGGCCCGCTCACGTCACGGGTGACGAGATGGTGGCGGCGATGGACAAGGTCGGCGTCGACGGCGCGATCTTCATCTCCTCCTTTTCTATGTACCAGTACGACGCCAGCTATGCGGTGGAAGTGCAGCGCGCCCATCCCGGCCGCTTAGCCCTCGTCAAGCCGGTCAATCCGGACGATCCGAACGTGGAAGAGGTCATCGCCAAGTGGAAGCAGTCGCCGGGTACTGTCGGCATCCGCATCATTGTGACGAAGGAGCCGGAGCGTGCCGCGAAAGACCCGGCGGGGATAGCCCGGATCCTGCGCGCAGCCGTCAAGCACGACTTCCCGGTCAACATGCTGTGCTGGGGCAACCTGGACGCCGGCATGGCGCTGATCGACCGCCACCCCGACACGCGATTCATCATCGACCATCTGGGCATCATGCAGCCGCGCACGCCCGACGCCCGTGCCGCCCAGCCATGGTCCGAGTTGCCGAAAGTGCTGGAGCTCGCCAAGCGCAAGAATGCGGTGATCAAAATCAGCGGCGCCTGCACGCTGTCCCGGGAACCGTATCCCTTCCCGGACATCTGGGACCCGCTCGCCCGCATCTTCGATGCCTGGGGATTCGACCGTTGCCTGTGGGGCACGGACTGGACTCGCGCCTTCGCGGTCGTCAACTACGAGCAGGCCGTCGAGCCCTTCCGCCAAACGGACCGCCTGAGCGACAGTGAACGGGCGATGCTGATGGGCGGCGCCTGCGCCAAGGCCTATGGCTGGTCGCCGAAGAAAAGCTAAAACGATTCAATGGGGGCGGTGAGAACTGTTTCAGTAGGGCGAGCGATTAATGACGCCGACCCGAATGGCACTTACGTAAGAACTTTTTCGCAGATCCCCTCCCTTGCGCGCAGTGCGGAGGAGGGTTAGGGAGGGCAATCCCATCACGACGAAGTCCATCTTCACCCTCCCTTGCAGCAGTGCTGCGGGGGAGGGCTGGGGAG
>CAYVDZ010000569.1:1082-4188 GCA_964450575.1 uncultured Opitutus sp. | reverse complement strand
GCGGAATGGAATTCGAGTGGTTCAACTTTGCCGAGACGCCGCAGTCCTGGGCCGACAAACGCCACACCAACCCGACGCCGCTCACGCCCGGAATGTTCGGCTACTCGCTGTTGCGCGCCAGTCACGGTCAGGAGTTCTTCAATGCGATGCTCGACGAGCTCCCGCGCTTCGGCATCCCCATTGAAGCGCTGCATACGGAAACAGGACCGGGGGTCTACGAAGCGGCCATCGCTTTTACCGGCGCCCTCGAGTCCGCCGACCGCGCCATCCTCTTCAAGACGGCGGTGAAGGAGATCGGCCTGCGCTTCGGGATCATGCCGACCTTTATGGCGAAATGGAGCGCGAATTATCCCGGTTGCAGCGGACACATCCATCAGAGTCTGACCGACGGAAAAACAAATCTCTTTTATGCTTCCAAGGGGCGTCATGGAATGAGCCCGCTCTTCGAGAGCTACCTGGCGGGACAGGTCGCCTGTCTGATGGAATTTGCCCCGCTGTTCTGGCCTACCATCAATAGTTATAAACGTCTGGTCGACGGGTTTTGGGCGCCCGTGAAACCGACATGGGGCATCGACAACCGCACCGCCAGCTTCCGCGTCATCCCGGGTTCGCCCACGTCAACCCGCCTGGAAACCCGCTGTCCGGGCTCCGACGTGAATCCCTATCTGGCGATGGCGGCCGTGATCGCCGCCGGGCTTCACGGCATCGAGCAGAAGATGAAACTGACCGCACCCCCCATCCACGGCTGCAATGAAGGCGCCGATGATATACCGGAGGCGCCGCGATCACTGATTGAAACCACGCGCGCATTGCGTCAGTCCCGCATCGCCCGCGACTGGCTCGGCGATGCCTTCGTCGATCATTACTGCGCCACGCGCGAATGGGAGTGGCGCCAATGGCAGGATGGCGTAACGGACTGGGAACTTCGCCGCTATTTCGAGATCATCTAACGCGCCTGCTTTCCAGCATGAATCACCTCCATCACTTCACCTTTCCCACGGCGATCACGTTTGGACCCGGTGCGCGCCACGAGGCCGCCGCTCACCTGCAATTCGTCGGAGGACAGCGCCCGCTGATTGTCACCGATCGCGCCGTCGCCGACCTCCCGATCACGGTCGACTTCGATCGCAACTTAAGGGCGCGCGGTCTGCGCCCTGGGATCTTCGCCGGCGTCCGCGGCAATCCGACGGCTGGACAAGTGGCCGCCGGCAAAGCCGCGTTCCGCGAGCACCAGGCCGACTGCGTGATCGGTCTCGGCGGCGGCGCGGCCCTCGATGTCGCCAAGTCGGTTGCCCTGATGGCAGTTCATGAGGGCGACATTCTCGAGTTTGCCTGGGACAACCCGAAACGACGCGGGGTGGAGCGGCCGTTGCCGTATTGGATCGCCCTCCCCACCACGAGCGGGACGGGCGCGGAGGTCGGGCGCTCCGCGGTCATTTCCGAGGATCGATCGCACGTGAAAAAGGTAATTTTTTCGCCGGCCCTGATGGCGCGGGCGGTGTTTGCCGATCCTGAGTTCACTCTGGAACTGCCACCCACGATCACAGCCGCCACCGGAATTGACGCGCTCACCCATAATATTGAAAGTTATCTCTCACCCTCGTATCATCCCATCTGTGACGGCATCGCGCTCGAGGGCGTCAGATTGGCCGCCCGCGCCTTGCCCGCCGCGTTTAAATACGGTGGCGATATGGCCGCTCGCACCGATATGATGATGGCGTCAATGATGGGAGCGATTGCTTTTCAGAAGGACCTCGGCGCGGTGCACTCCTGTGCGCACGCCCTGAGCGCGGTCCTCGATCTCCACCACGGACTCGCGAATGGGGTGATGCTCGACTACGTCATGCGTTTCAACACCGAGGCCGCTCGCATCAAACTCGCCGAACTTGCCCGGGTATCCGGGGCCGGCAGCAGTGCGGACGATTTCGTCGGCTGGCTCACCCGGTTGAAAGCCGAACTCGGTATCCCGGCCCGCCTGGGTGAAGTCGGTGGCTCCGCCCGACACGTAAGGCCACTTGTCGACATCGCGTTCAAGGATAGTTGTCATCACACCAACCCGCGGCCATGCACGGTCAGCGACTTCGAGCAGATTTTCACCGAAGCGTTATAGCCACATGTCCCTAAAGATTATCAATCCCGCCACCGGGCGGGTCATCGAGTCGATTCCAACGGACACTCCGAAGACGGTCGCGAAGGCGTATTCCGACGCGCGTGAGGCCCAAAGTGAGTGGGCCTCGCGACCGCTGCGGGAGCGACTCGCAACCATTCGGAGCTTTCGCGACGGCATCGAACACTATAGCGAGGAACTCGCGCACGTGCTCACCCGGGAGGTCGGCAAGCCCATCGCGCAGGCGCGAAACGAACTGGCGGGCTTGCTCCCCCGCCTCGACTTTTTTATCAAGGAAGCACCCCGCGCGCTGCGCGACGAAACGGTGCTCAACGCGCCCCAAAGTGGAGTGATCGAACGTATCACCCGCGAACCGCTGGGCGTCATCGCCAACATCTCCGCGTGGAACTATCCCTATTTCGTCGGCTCCAACGTCTTCGCCCCGGCGCTGCTCGCTGGGAATGCCGTGTTGTACAAGCCCTCTGAGTACGCGACGCGGACTGGGTTGTGCATCGCGCGATTGCTGCACGAGAGTGGTGTCCCCGAACCGGTTTTCGCCCCGCTGATCGGCACCGGAAACGTCGGCGCCGCCTTGCTCGCGCAGCCGGTCGATGGCGTTTTCTTCACGGGCTCGCATGCCACCGGCAGGAAAATCGCCCGCCGCGTGGCTGGTCGCCTGATCAAAGTTCAGCTGGAACTTGGAGGCAAGGATCCGGTGTATATTTGCGATGACGTCGACGTGAACGCTGCGGCGTCGGCGGTCGCCGATGGTGCGTTCTATAATACCGGCCAAAGCTGTTGTTCGGTCGAGCGACTCTATGTGCACGCGTCGATTTTCGATTCGTTCGTCGAAGCCTTCGTCGAGACCGTGGCGAAGTTCAAGGTGGGCGATCCGGAGGACGAATCCACCTATATTGGTCCCCTCACCCGACGGGAACAACTCGAGGTACTGGAAGCGCAGATCGCCGACGCGAAAGCCAAAGGGGCGCGGGTCCTGCT
>CAYVDZ010000569.1:0-1072 GCA_964450575.1 uncultured Opitutus sp. | reverse complement strand
CACTATTTTCAGCCAACGGTGCTGGTGAACGTGAAACCCGCGATGAAAGTGATGCGCGAGGAAACGTTCGGTCCGGTCATCGGCATAATGGCGGTGCGCGACGACGCGGAGGCGATCGAACGAATGAACGATACCACTTACGGCCTTACTGCGGGCGTCTACACGCCCCGGCGAAAGCGCGCGGAAGCCATCCTCGGCCGCGTGCAGGCCGGATCGGTGTATTGGAATTGTTGTGACCGTGTGAGCCCGCGGCTGCCGTGGTCGGGCGTGAAAGACTCCGGGCTGGGACTAACGCTTTCGCGGGAAGGGATCCAGACCTTCACTCGCCCCAGGGCCTGGCACCTGCGCCAGCCCTAAGCAATCCCCGTCAGGCAACGGTACGTACCCAAATATGAGTCGGGCCTTGACTCTTGACAGCGTCGTCTGAACTCCGAGCAAAGCCGGGTCAGCCGGGTCAGCCGGGTCAGCCGGGTCAGCCGGGTCAACCGGGTCGTCGCGAGACGCTTGACTGCGTGGGTCCACGGGGCGTGACTGCTCCCCGACGTTGTCACATTTCTCGCCACCACCGTTGCGGCCCCCTGAGGCACCGCGACTCTTCCCAAAAGTCCAAAGAAGATCCCATGAAAGCTGCCGTGATTTCCGCGTATGGCGGGCCTGACGTCATATCGATGCAAGATCGCCCCATGCCCCGCCCAAAACGGGGCGAGGTGCTGGTGCGCGTGATGGCAGCGCCCGTCACCTCGGGCGATGCGCGGCTGCGTTCAGGAAAAGTGCCGCGGGGAATGGGGCTGATGCTGCGCGCGGTGATTGGCTGGCGGCGTCCCCGCATTGCCGCGGGCTGGGGCTTTGCGGGCATCATCGAAGGTTTGGGTGAGGGCGTGGCAGGCCTTACGATCGGACAAAGGGTATTTGGCCTCAAGGGGTTTTCGGGCGGCGCGCATGCCGAGTATCTGACCATTGCGGCAGCTGGCGCCGTGCTGCCCCTTCCCGAAAGCCTGACCTATGAAGAGGGCGCGGCCTTTTTCTTTGGCGGGCTGACCGCGGCAGAATTTCTGATCGATAAGGCCGGGCT
>CAYVDZ010000568.1:0-4194 GCA_964450575.1 uncultured Opitutus sp. | reverse complement strand
CGCGTTGTCCGCCCATGTGCCATTTGCCGAAGTGGCCGGTGGCGTAGCCGCTTTGTTTTAGAAAGCGCGCGAGAGTCGGGGCGTTGGGGTCGAGCCATTGCGCCATCCCGCGGCGTTCGTTGTCGGCGCGGTTACTGAGGAAAGATGTGATGCGCCAGCGCGCGGGATATTGTCCGGTGGTGAGCGCGGTGCGCGACGGTGAACAGATTGGCGAGTTGACGTAAAACTGCGAATAACGAATCCCCTCGGCGGCGAGCCGGTCGACGTTGGGCGTTTTGGCGTCGGGGTTGCCGAAACACGAGAAATCGGCCCAGCCCATATCGTCGATGAACACCATGATGATGTTGGGTCGCGTGGCAGCGGCTTCGGCCTGCGCCAAAACGGACGCGAGTAACAGAGTGGTCAGGAATGACTTCATGGCGTGCAAAAAATTGGGTTTCAAAGTGACAGCGGTTTCCCGCTGCCGTGGACCGAAAATGTAAACGGTCTGACTACCGCCGGCACGATTCGGTGATCCTGGATAATGCAGTTGGAGCCAGAGATTTCACAGAAGAGCACAGATTGCCAAGGCATTCAGCGCCTCCTTTATTCAGTACTGCTGCTCGCGGCCCACTCGCGCGATCCGCACTCTCCGTTCAGCCCTTCGCCTTCTTCTTCGCCGCGCCGGGTACCGGCTCGGGTGGCGGCGTCAATCCGTCGCTGGGTTGATTCCAGAGCCGCCACGGATCGTGCAGGCGGCGCATTTCGGAGAGCAGCAGGGTTTCCATTTCCGCGAGCTTGGCCGCGTGACGCGGATCGCCGGCGAGGTTGCGTTGGTGCACCGCCGGTTTGATCCCCGTCAATGCCACGACGTCGGCTGCGTGATGCTGTTCGAGGAATTCATGGGGATTCTCGCGCAGATTAAAGAGCTGCGTCTCGCGCACAGTTCCGCCGATGACATCGAATTTCACGAGTTTCCAGTCACCTTTTTTCACGCTGCGCATTCCCGGTTTGGTGCCGCCGTTATAGACACCATAGAGCACATCGCGAACCGTCGACTGACGCCCATGGAGAACGGGCACGAAACTCAAGCCTTCGTTGTTCGCGGGCGCCGGGATGCCCGCGAGATCGCACAGCGTGGCGAGGACATCGAGCAGGTAAATGTTACCCTCGACGCGGGTGCCGGGCTTGATGCCCGGGCCTTTGGCGATGAAGGGAACGCGCCAGGTGTGCTGGTAGAGGTTTTGTTTTCCTTGCAAACCGTGCCGGCCGATCGCCATGCCGTGGTCGGCCGTATAGACAATATAGGTGTTCTCGAGCTCGCCCATCGCTTCGAGTTTTTTCAGCACGCGCGCAATCTCGATATCGATGGCTTCGCTGCAGGCGAACTCGCGGCCGAGTTCGTTGCGGATCGTGCGCTCGTCGCGACGCTCCCAGACTCCGCTCACGCTCACCTCGTCGCGCAGGCCGGGATGTCCGTGGTGAAACGGATGGGCCGGCAGGTAATTCCCGGGCAGCGCGGGTTGGCGAGGATGCGCCGGGGGAGGCATGGATTCATCGGTGTGATTGATCGCACCGTATTTCGCGAGCAGCTCGGGGCGACCGTCGCGGGTGTCGTGCGGATGCGAGAAACCAAAGTAGATCAGGAAGGGATCGCGGTCCTGAGCGGTTTCGCGCTGCTGGAGGTAATCCATCACTTGCTGGCCATGCCATGGGCTCCCGGACTCATCGGTGCCGCCGCGTTTGGTGGCGTCCTTGCGCACCGTGAAGAGTCGGTTCGCCGCCTCGTAGCTATTGCCGATCTTGCAGGTGCGCATCGTGTCGTAGCCGGCGCGGTTGAAGACGGCCGGGAGGGTTTGCTGCTCGATGTTCGCCGGGCTGTGGATGGCGGCGCCCGGCCCGATCGGCAAATGCCAGAGCGTTCGTCCCGTCATGATCATGTGACGCGACGGCGTGCAGACTGCACCGCTGAACGAACCCATATGATACGCGCCGTCAAAGACCATGCCTTGCGCGGCGAGGCGATCAAGCGTGGGCGTGTGCAGCACTGATTTGGGATTGTAGACCTTGAGGTCGAACGGCGACTGATCGTCGACGAGGATGAAAAGAATATTCGGTCGGCGCGGCTCGGCGGAGAACGCGGATGGGGTAATGAGCAGGGTGGCCAGCAGGGTGAACAGGACGGAGCGGGAGGTCATAGGGTAGATGAAGCAGAGCATTTGCCAGCAAGCCGGGTTGACGTAGGGGCAGCGGTAACCAACGGAATTATCCTAGAAATGCAGTTGAAGCCACAGATTTCACCGATGTGCACAGATTACTGCGATCGGCTTTCGGGCCTGCGTAAATGGTTCGTCACCATCACGGCCGCTGCCGCCACCAAATTCATCAGCTGCCCGACAACCTGTTATTTGGCGATTTATTATTGGCCGGGTTCCTGAGGTGAGTCATGTTTTTTGCCGGTAAGGTAGGATCGCCCCTCGCCGGGAGCCCGCCTCGCAGATCCCGGCGTGCGGAACGACCGCACCGGGCTCCTCGACGGGATGCTGGTGGTGTTGCTGGTGGGGTCGCGCTCGGACTGGGGCCGGAATTTGGCGCGCAGTCCAATTTTTCGGCCCGCCGGCGTCGGCCAACGCGATCCCGAGTACGAGCGCGGGCGGCGCTCAGTCTAGCTGTGGGAGTAACGTTCTTAGCGAGTTGAAAGCGCTCAATTTCCAGGAGCCAGATCTGCGATGCTCGCGGTGCACTTTGTCTGCACTTTTGTACCTTTTCCGCTTCCTGTTTTTCCGCCGTCTCCTATGAAGATGGTGCCCCCACGGGGAATCGATTTACCTCGTCTCATAGCAGGAGAGATAGGGCGAAAATGGGGCTTGTAGGGGCGAGTCTGTCCCGTATTGTCCCGTGCATGAGCACCCCAAAAACATGGCCCCGCGCGATCCAAGTTGGTCACGCCAGCGTTAAGGTTTATCGAAACGCCGAACCATGCACAGCGAGCGGCTGGATCTTCGTTGTCGCGTGGAATACTCCGACCGGCCGAAAACGGGAGAAGTTCGCCAGCGAAGAAGACGCATTGCGTGAGGCGAGGCGGAAGGCGTCAGAGCTGTCCGTCGGTCTTGTTGAAGCCGGTAGCATGACACGCGGAGATCGCGACGAACTACGGGCCGCACGCGCGCTGACCGGCGACATTCCCCTGCTGGCCGCGTTGAGAGAGTGGCAGAAAATCCACGCATTGACCCAAGGACACGCGATGCTCGCCGCTGAAGCCTGGTCGCAAAGAAACGTTGGGAAGCTCAAGCGAATCAAGGTTAGCGCCGCTGTTGACCTGTTCATCAAGGGTAAGGAAAAAGCCGGCAAGCAGGGTGAACTGACTTACCGGGCAAAGCTGAAGCCGCTGACGGCATTCTTCCCTGACACCTACATCGACGCCATCACCGCGGATCAACTTTCCGCCTACTTCGAGCAATGGCAGAACGGTGTAACACGTAACGACTGCCGCAAGCGGGCCGTCGCGTTGTGGAGGTGGGCGCAAAAGTCGGGTTACATCCCGCGCGGAATCCAACTTGAAATCGAGAACACCGAGCGGGCGGACGAGGAGGACACCGAAATCGGAACGATCACGCCGACGGATTACGCGAAGCTCTTAGAGTTCTTCCGAGCGAATCACCCGCAACACCTCGCCGCCGTTGTGCTGGCCGGATTCGGGGCCATTCGTGCCGACGAGATCCACGGGAAGCGGCATGACCGGACCAAGCGGCAGACGTGGGAGGACATCGACCTTTCACAGAAACACCTGAACGTGACAGTGGCGAAAAAGAACACACCTAGCTGGCGCCTTGTGAATCTGTGTGATGCTGCGGTTGAATGGTTGCTGTTGTGCCCTGACCGCAAGGGGCCGGTTTGTGAGGAGGCGGCAATGGAGAAGGTCCGCGGATTGGCAATTGCCGCAGATTTCAACCTCCCTGAGAATTGCTTTAGACACTCGGCTATAAGCTACAGGATCGCCGTAACGGGTGACAAGCAGGCCACCGCAACGTGGGCAGGGAATAGCGTGAAGGAGATCGACAAGCGATACCGCAGGCCGATGACCAAGGCCGCGGGCGAGGCATGGTTTGCGATCCACCCCGATGCTGCGGGCGAACTGATCCCGATGGAGCAAGGAAAGGCAGCAAATGCCTAAAGAACGGAAAGCGACTATACACAAGCGACCGGTCGTTGGAC
>CAYVDZ010000567.1:0-4203 GCA_964450575.1 uncultured Opitutus sp. | reverse complement strand
TGCGTGAGCCGCTGCGCGTAGGGGCCATAACGGTTCGCCTCGAATCGGAGGTTCAGCGGGTCCGGCAAGCCCATCCGACTGATCGTTCGTTCGAGACACCACGCGAGTTTCTGCGTCTCGACCAACGTGCATTCGATACCGAGCACCCAATACCGTCGCACCATCTCCGCGATTCTTCGCGACATTCTGATATTTGGCCGTCGGCTCGTAAACGACGACTTCAACCTCGTTCAACTCGCCGAGTGCCGCCTCGATCTTCGGACGCACATCGTTCCAATCGAGTCCGCCATTGCCACAACCGAGCGGTGGCAGGGCGATAGAGTAAATTTTCTTTTCGCGAATAACGTCCTTGAGCGCGGCAAGGCCGGACTCAATCCATTCGAGTTGCGTTGGCTGACGCCAATGTTTCTTCGTTGGGAAATTAATGATCCAACGCGGGCCGTCCAGCTCAACGCCGGCCTGCACGAACATCCGGCCCACGTGCACTTCTCCCGCCTTGCACGCGGCTTCGTAGGCCTTGAAATTCTCCGGGAAACGTTCTTTGAACATCAGGGCAATGCCTTTGCCCATGACTCCGACCGTGTTCACGGTATTGACGACCGCGTCCACGCGGGCATCGAGCAGGTTACCTTGAGTGAAACGCATCATGAATGGTTCGCTTCCCCGGTTCCGATCCAGTCGCTCGGCCGCTTGCTTGCTGACTCCACTTTCAATTACGGCCGCCGACGGAGTCCGTCTGGAAAAAGCTGGCTTCACCGGTTCGAGTGCGTCTCATTTCCGCTGCCCCTCTGACGCGGTGCCCCCCTTGATCCCGCCACGGCTTTTGTGCGATCCTCTTCCTTGATGATTCACGGTCGAAGGGTCATCCGAAGGCAATTCCAAGCGGCCCGCACATCCTCTCACCCCAACGTTTCTCTCCATGAATAAGTCTACATTGCTCGTGATTCTCCTCACCGCTTCGATCGGCTGCGGGGTCTTTGCCTGGCGTCAACATCGGGAGCTCGTCGAGCTTCGCGCTGCCTTGATGGATCGCGATGAATGGCGGCGAAAGGCCGGCGAACTCGAAACGCGCAATCGAGAACAGCGGGCGCAACTCGCCGCTCATTCCACCGCGGGGAGAGAGGCGGCGATCAGTGCGTCGTCGAGCCGGCCCAAGCGCGAGAGCACCGACGGAACCAATGCTGTGTCAGCCGGGAGCAGCGCGTCGGTCGAAAAACAGACTGCCGCAATCCGGGAGTTGATGAACCAACCTGAAGTGCAGGCGATGTTGGGTGTGCAAAAGAGGGCTGCGATTGAGCAGCGTTACAACGACCTGTTCAAAAAACTAAACCTTCCGCCGAAGAAAATCGAGAAGCTCAAGGCGCTCCTTGAAGAGCGCTCCAACACGATGCAGGACATGATCGCGGCCGCCCGCGACCAAGGCATCAACTTGCGGACCAACCCCGAAGGCAGGAAACTGGTGACTGACACGCAGAATCAGCTCAGCGAGAGTATCAAGGCAACGATCGGGGACGACGGCTTCGCCAAACTCTCGTCGTATGAGCGAACCACGCCACAGCGGACCGTCGTCGGTGATCTGGAACAGCGGCTCAGTTATATCTCCGCTCCGCTCACTCCCATTCAAGCTGAGCAATTGGTACAAATTCTAGCCGCCAACCCCGTCCCGCGCACCGCCGCGCCTGCGCCCGCCAGCGGTGCTTCCGGCGCGAGCCCAGCGGCCTCCGGTGCACTCGTCAGGAATGCCATGACCGCCGTGCCAGGAGTAAGCATGCTCATGGGAGCCGCCGACGACACCGGTCGCTCTGCAATTCCCAATTATCTTATTTCGCAGCCGGCCTTGGCACAGGCACAAGCCATCCTTTCCCCGCAGCAACTGGCGTCTTTGCAAAACCTGCAGCAACAACAGCAGACCCAGCAGCAGTTGAAAAATTTGGTCATTGATACGCTGGTAACCACGCAACCTCCCCCTATCCCACCAAGACCCAACGGCGGTGGTTAAGCGTGCGACGAAGGCCGTCGCGCACTCCCTCCGTCGCGAGCGATGCGATTGCGGATATTTTCGTCACTTCGAGAATCTTACCAGGTCGAGTGTTTCCCTTGGGCACCATCAACGCCACCGACGAGTGAAGAAAATCAAGCAGGCTGGATTTGGCTTTTGTCACAACGCCAAACCGGCATCGTCGCAGCGACCCTTGTAACTTTATGAACCCTACCCCTCGTCCGTTCTCTTTCGTGCTCCCCCTGTTTGCCCTGCTCTGCGGTGCCGCATCCATTGCTCATGCGGCGGTCGGCCTCGGCGCCAAGGCTCCGGCCAGCGCCGAGATGCTGTTCGACGGCACGGGCGCGATGCTGGCATCGAAGTGGACGTATTGGGAAGGGCCGCGCTTCGGAGCAAAAATGCCCATCAAGTGGCCATTGGTGGCGGACCCCGTCGATGGCGGCACTGTGCTTTCGACCAATGATCCGGCGGTCGCAGCGGCCGGCACGGGAAAATATGGCGTCGCGGATATCGTAACCAAGAAACCGTACCGCGATTTTCGCCTCCATGTGGAGTTTCTCATCATGGGAGAAGGCGGCAATAGCGGCGTCTATCTCCAGAATCGCTATGAGATTCAAATCCAGGACGGCGACGCCACGAAACACGGCATGGGTTCGGTCATCAATGAAACCATGTCGCCCTATTTCGCGTACAAAGGCCTGAAGCAATGGAATGCCTACGATATCATGTTTCGCGCGGCGCGCTTCAAAGACGGCAAGCTCATTGAGAAGGCGCGCGTGACGCTCTACTTCAACGGCATCAAGGTGCACAATAACGTGGAGATTCAACAGGTCTGGGGCGGCGCCAATTCCGGAATCGACGGCGGCAACGACGGTGGCCGCGGTATCACGGATGTACCCGGCGGGCTCAAACTCCAAGCCGAGGGCCACGATGTGCGCTACCGCAATATCTGGATCAAGGAAATGGATCTGCCGCGGGTCACTACCAACTTCACCCGCGAAAATTAAAACCGGCGCCCCTCCGGCCAATCCGGCTGTCATCGCCGGAAAGCGGCGTCCGATTCCTGCGCCCCTCGCTGGCGCCGACATCAGTCCAAGCACACCTCACTCGCGCCCGCTCATCAGGGGCTCGTCAGCGCATCGAGCATCGCCTTGAACTTCAGTTCGGTCTCGGCGAATTCCTTTTCCGGCAGCGAACCCGCCACGATACCCGCGCCCGCAAAGATGCGGGCCTTCGCTCCTTCCACCTGCGCGGACCGGATGCCGACAAAAAATTCACCGCCGCCGCGCGCGTTCAACCAGCCGAGCGCACCGGCATACAGCCCACGGGGAAAACCCTCGAGTTCGCGGATACGGGCCACGGCCGCGTCGCGCGGACTGCCACCGACCGCGGGTGTAGGGTGCATCGCCGCCACCACTTTGAGCAACGGGGTCGCCGGCGGGAGCGGCGCGGTCACCGGCGTGTGCAAATGCTGCACATTGGCCAGACGCATGACGTACGGATGGGGTGGATACGTCGGAGTCACGCCCAGCGGAGCCAGGCGGGCAAGAATATCGTCGAGCACCTGCTGGTGTTCACGCAGATCCTTTTCGCTCCGCAACAGGACCGAGCCAAGGGCCGCATCCTCGCTCGCCGTTGCTCCGCGGCGGATCGAGCCCGCCAATGCTTCCGTTTCAAGGCGGCCTTTGCTCACCCGAACCAGGCGTTCCGGACTCGCGCCGATGAAGCTCGGGCCTTTCCCCTGGGCAAACGAGAACGCATAACAGTCGGGAAATCGCTGCCGGAGTCCGTTGAGCATCCGCAAGGGATGCAACGGCTGGTCGGAACGCAGATCCTGCGCGCGAGCGAGAACGATTTTTTGAAACTCCCCCGCTTCGATGCGCTCGAGCGCCCGCTGCACTACGGTGCGATAATCACCGGCTTCCTGGCGGGTGAAGTGCGGCGCTACCGGCGGCGCCGGTTCCAGAGTGGGCGGCTCTTGGAAACCGAAGCCGCGAAATTTCTGATGCGCGCGCCACACCCGCAAGGTCAGCGCGCGCAGGTCCGCCTCCGGCGCCACGAGCAAGTTGGCCACCGCCGTGGTGGTATTTCCCGCCAGCGAGACCTGCCAGCGCGGCACAAAAACATACGCCGCGGGAAACTGCTCTCCGGCTTCCACATCGTGATTGAACGCAATGCCGCTGAAAAAATGCGGTCCGCCAAAG
>CAYVDZ010000566.1:0-4209 GCA_964450575.1 uncultured Opitutus sp. | reverse complement strand
GTCATGCTTTCGCCCTTCCAAGTCGCCGCCGACGCCGACCGCGGCTACCAGGCGCTCAACACGCTCTCCGGCACGCGCCTCAACTCGAAGCTCGAGGACCTCGGCTCCTCCATCACGGTTGTGACCAAGCAGCAGATGACCGACCTCGGCCTGCTCGATATCAACGACGTGTTTCGCTACGAAGCCAGCACGGAAGGCACGGATAACTTTACCGGCTTCGTCCGCAACCGCACCGGCGGCGTCGGCGACCAGGTGCAGTCGAATCCGCAGCAGGCGAACCGCATCCGCGGGCTCGGCGCGGCGGGCACGAGCGGTCTCGGCGTCAACACCGCGTTCGGCAATTTCGCGACGAACAACGCCATTCCGTTCGATCCCTACAACGTCGCGGCCATCGAAGTGTCGCGCGGACCCAACTCCAATCTCTTCGGCCTCGGCGCGGCGGCGGGCACCGTCAACGTGGTGCCGACGCAGGCCAATCTTGAGCGTCGCAGCTACAGCGCCGATGTGCGGTTCGACAGCTACGGCGGTCATCGCGAAAGCCTGAACATCAACACCCCGCTGCTGCCGGGAAAGCTCGCGCTGCGCGTCGCCGGAGTAAATGAGAGCAAAGGTTTCGAGCGTAAACCGTCCTCCGAGCGTATCCACCGCGAGTTCGCCACGCTTCTCGCCCGCCCCTTTAAGAATACGACGATTCGCGCCACAGCCGAGCGTTACCACAACGACTACCGCCGTCCGAATTCCATCACCCCGCGCGACACCACCACCCAATGGAAAGCCGGCGGCAGCCCCACGTGGGATCCGACGACGCAGATGGTCACCTTCGCCAATGGCACGAAGGCCGGCCCGTTTCCCTCCGACACCGCAGCCCCGATCTCCTTCGCGCCCGGTCTCACGGCCGTGCTATCGGCTCTCCCCGCCGGGCTGATTGGCGGCTACAACGGGTTCTATGCCCGCCCGATGGTGTTGGTGGATGACAACCGAATTCAGGCCTTCACCGTCACGAAGACGAACAACGCCGTCACGGGCACCGCGCTCCCGACGAACCCGTTCAACGGCGGTAACAGCACGCTACGGTATTTGCAGAGCGGCACCGACGTCATGCAACGGTTCTCCGTCCTCGGACCGCAAGGTCTGCCGCTCTACATCGTGCCCGGCACGACGGATAGATCCGTCTATGACTGGACTTCGCACAACTTCGTTTCACCCAATCACGGCACCGATCGGGCGAGGACCTACAGCGCCGAAATCGAGCAGATTATTTTCAGCAACCCGACTCACCTGGTCGCGGCCCGCGTCGGTGGGTTTCAGCAAAAATATTCCAAGGACGACTATGCTTTGGTCGATCTCCTCGAAAGCGTGATTTACGTGGACGTGAACGAAAAGCGGCTCGACGGCACTGCCAACCCCTACTTCAAGCGCCCCTACGCGCAAGCGGCGGCGCCGTCGGCCAGATACCGCACGGACAATGTCTCCATCTTGTCCGCCGACCTCGCCTACCAGCTGACGCCTTCGAACCTGCCGAGCTGGCTCAAGTGGATCGGTCAACAACGCTTGGGCGCCCACGCCGAGCAGAACTTCACCGATGCCCAATCATTCCAACGGGTGGCGCGCGTCACCGACACCAACAAGGCATGGATTAATCCGAGTGCCCCGCTTAATCTCATCGGCGGCCAAAACCCCTCCCAACGCTGGTATGTGGGTGACAATCAGGGACAGAATGTGGACTACGGAACCCCAGCCACGGAAAACACCAACGGCACCTATCCGCTGACGTGGTTCAACAACCGCACGGGCACTTGGATCAACGACCCGGTGACCGTGAGCGAACAGATCAACAGCGGTCAGGGCCAACGGACCCGCACCGAAGTCCGCACCTTTAATTTCACGGCCCAAAGCTTCTTCCTGAAGGACCGGCTCGTGACGACCGTAGGCTGGCGACGAGATAGGCAACGCGTGCGCACGAGCGTCAGCACCTTTGTCAACCCGACGACCGGACTCGCCGACTTGTCTAATCTCAATCTGTTCGGCCCCATCGTAAATTTCTTCCCGGCTGCGGGCGGCGGTCCCATAAGTCGCGTCGGTTGGGAGAGCCAAGCCGGCGACACCAAGACCTATGGTGCCGTCGTCAAGGCGCTGAGTTGGCTCAATTTTCACATTAACAAGTCCGACAGCTTTGCTCCGCAGCCGGTGCTGACGCGGGTGGACCGCATCGGCAACGTGCCGAATCCCCGCGGCTTCGCGACCGAGTGGGGCATGAGTTTCATCGCGCTCCAAGGAAAACTCAACGTGCGCCTCAATCACTTCCAAACCAAAGAGCTGGATTCGCGCGGCAGCGAGGTGGGCACACTCGGCAACCGCTATCTCGACATGGAAGGTATTCCGGACGGCAGCAACCGCATCCAAGTCTCGTCTTTCCGTTATTTCGCCACCGAGATCGCGCGGGGCCGGCTCGCGGCCCAAGGGATCGCCAACCCCACGGCCGCCCAGCTTGATCCGGCGGTGGCCACGCTGATGGGCATCTCCAATGAAATGTATACCCGGATGGTCTACTCCGGCGCGAGCCAGCCGCGGACCGTCGGCACCACCAACGTCAGCTCAAAGGGATTCGAGCTTGAGGCCACCTACAATCCCACGCGCAACTGGCGGATGAAATTCACCGGCGCCCAGACCCGGGCGCAGGACGATTCTGTGTCCCCGGAAATCTACGATTGGTGGCAGGCCCGCCTCCCCGTTTGGACGAGTCTGCGGACCGACGTTGTGCCCGGTGACGGCAAAGGCCGGCTCTGGTGGGACACTGTTCCCGCCGACTTCGTTGTGGGCGGCGAAACCCGCACACCCCAGACCCGTTGGACGACCGACCAGTTCGGTGCCTATGCGGCTGCGACCACCAACGTCGGCCGGCCCCGCACGCAGATCCGCGAGTATCGCTTCACCGGCATCACCAATTACGACTTCACCGAGGGCCTCTTGAAAAACTTCAATGTCGGCGGCGCGGTGCGTTGGGAAAGCAAAGCCTCGATTGGATTCCTCGCCGGTGCACCGGAGACGAGCGGCCCCTTCCAGGGCGCCGTGCTGTTCCTCGACAACAACAAGCCCCTCTGGGACAAGGCGCGCTTCTACACCGATCTTTCGGCTGGATACCGCTTCAAGCTGTTCGGCGACAAAGTGCGCACCAAGGTCCAGCTCAACGTGAAGAACGCCTTCGAGGGAGGCCGCCTCCAGCCCATCGCGATCAACCCCGACGGCCGTCCCTATGCCTATCGCATCATCGATCCCCGGCAGTTTATCCTGAGCGCGAGTTTCGAACTGTAAGCGATTTGAGATCACGGCAAGGTCAGAAAAACCGTGTCAGATTGTTAATCGACCACTATTCGAAAACGCCTGACGCAACCGGGCCGCCGGGTGCGTGTGGCATTCACTCTTCCCGCAACGAATCCCGGTTCCCCCGGAGGCGCTTCGCCAGTCGTTGTGCCGAGCGCAGAAACGCTTTCGAGGGCAAGCAGCGTTCGCTTCACGATTTGATGAACTTGGCAATCGCGGCAGCGCTGGCCGGCCTGATTTTTCCCCGGGCGAATTCGCCGCGCGCCGCGCTGACTGCGGCGACAACCCCGGCGCGCCGCCGTTCGGCGATGCGCTGGCGCAGTGTCGCAGCAAGTTGCTCCTGCTCTTCGAGCGAAAGTCGGTCGGCCGCATCGAGCGTGTTCGCATACGTCGTCATACCTGAATCGTCGCCTGAAAAATTTTATGGGACCCTGCTCAAGGTTCGGCACGCCCGGCGCGCGCGGCTTGTTTTTCCTTCACAAGTTCGACGCGTTTGCGGCGCTGCTCGACCGTAAGTTCGCGGGAGATTTTTTCGTTGAGACTTTTCACGACGCCGAGAATACGCGCAGTGGCTTCGGCCCGCGCGTTCCGAAGTTCGTCGCTGGTTGCAGCGAGGAGCGGTTTGACGGTTTCGATTTGAGCAGGCGTGAGGCCGAGGCGTTCGCGATATTCGGCAAGAGTGATCTTCGCCCACTTTTCCTCCGTGGTCACCGGTGAGGGCGTGGAAGCGACCGACGCCGGGACAGGGACGACAGCGCTCGGGCGCGAAAAGAGCAGCCAGCCGCTGGCGAGGCCGGAAACCATAGAGCGCCATGAGGCAGCCGATGACGAGAACGGGGCGCGAAGCCGACGCCGCAGCTATGGTGGAATCCGTTTTCGAATCCACTC
>CAYVDZ010000565.1:0-4211 GCA_964450575.1 uncultured Opitutus sp. | reverse complement strand
AAGTGGGATTGGGCACGTGGCAGCTCGGGGCGGGGTGGGGCGAGGTCACGGAGGAAACGGCGTTGGAGACTCTTCGTGCTGCCTATGAGGCGGGCACGACCTTTTTCGATACGGCCGACGTTTATGGCATGGGTCGCGCGGAGAAACTCATTGGGGCGTTCCTGCGCAAAACACCGGGGGCGCGCGAGCGCGTGTATGTAGCGACCAAGCTCGGGCGATTTTCGCCTCCAGGCTGGCCGGCGAACTTTACGCGCGACGGGATTCGCGAGCACACGGATGCATCGCTGGTTCGGCTGGGCATGGAGACGCTTGATCTCACGCAGTTGCACTGCGTGCCAACGGAAGTGATGCAGCAGGGGGAAATTTTTGAGCACCTGCGCGAATTGAAACGCGAAGGGAAGATCCGCGATTTCGGCGCGAGCGTCGAATCGATGGAGCAGGCGGACCTCTGTCTCAAAGAAGAGGGCTGTGCGGCGTTGCAGATTATCTTTAATATTTTCCGACAAAAACCCATTCACACCTTGTTTGCGGAGGCGAAGCGCCGCCAGGTTGCGCTGCTGATTCGTCTGCCGCTCGCGAGCGGTTTGCTCGGCGGCAAGATGACCACGGCGACCACCTTTCCGGCGAACGACCATCGCAACTTCAACCGCGACGGGCAGATGTTCAATGTCGGCGAAACCTTTGCGGGCCTACCGTTTGAAAAGGGCGTTGAACTGGCGGATGCGCTCAAGCGTTTCGTGCCGGAAGGCCGGACGCTCGCGGACGTCGCGTTGCGCTGGTGTCTGGATTACGACGCGGTGAGTGTGATCATACCCGGCGCCAAAAATCCGGAGCAGGCGCGCGCGAATGCGCGGGTCTCGGATTTGGCTCCGCTCGGCAGCGAGGTACATCAGCAGCTCGATGAATTCTACGTACGCGAGGTGGCCCCCCACATCCGCGGGCCGTACTGAAACGCGTGGATCGTAAGGGCCTTTCCGCCCGAGGCCGCGAGCGAGCTCGGGCCCTGCGAAAGCTGAGCGCTCGCCCGCGGCCGGCTCGGAAGCGGCGACCCGCCCAAGATCATACCCGCAATCACGCGAGGCCGCGTTTCCACCAGCGAATGCAGCGGTGCTGCTTTCTCGCGCTGGAGTTTGACACCTTTTGTTTCGCGTGAACGTCTTTGCGGTTTCGTTTTCCGATGCTGCGTCTTTTTTCCCTCCTCGCCCTCCTCGTTTTCTCCGCCAGTCCTCTCCTGGCCCAAAGTGGCGACAAAAAGGGCGAACAGCAAAAGCCGCTTCCCGCGGATCTCAAGGTGCCACCCGCGCCGGTGCGCACCCCGGAAGAGGAGGCGGCCACGTTCAAGCTGGTGCCCGGCTTCCGTGCGGAGTTGGTGGCGGCGAATCCGCTCGTCGGTGATCCGGTCGCGATGCAGTTCGGACCCGACGGCCGCTTATGGGTGTTGGAGATGCGCGGCTACATGCCGAATCCCCAAGGCGAGGGCGAACGGGAGCCCGTGGGCGTGATCGCGGTCCTCACCGATACGGACGGCGACGGCCGCTTTGATCGCCGGCAGGTTTTTGCGGACAAGCTCGTCATGGCACGGGCGATCTCACTCATTGGCGACGGCTTGCTGGTCGCGGAGCCGCCCAACCTTTGGTTCATGCGTGACACCAACGGTGATGGCGTGGCCGACGAAAAGACTCAGGTGGCGGGCGATTACGGCAATACCAATAATCCTGAACACAATTCCAACGGCCTGATGTGGGCGCTGGATAACTGGATCTATTCGGCGAACCACACCGTTCGTTTTCGCTATGAAGGGAACGGCAAGTTCAAGCGCGAGAATACGGTCCCGCGCGGCCAGTGGGGCATCAGCCAGGACGACACCGGCCGGATCTTCTACAACAGCAACAGCGATCCCCTGCGCCACGATGCCATCCCCTCGGCTTATCTTCGGCGCAACCCTAGTTTCGAAGCGACGGGTTCCAATGTGCAACTGGTCCCCGGACGTCTTCCAATTTGGCCGAGCCGCATGACGCCGGGTGTGAACCGCGGGTATCAGATTTTGAATGACGAGTACAAGATCACCTCGATGACGGCGGCGTCCGGTCCGGTGATTTATCGCGGCACCTTGTTTCCGGCCGAGTTTCGCGGAGATGCGTTCGTCCCTGAGCCCACGGGTAACCTGATCAAGCGGATCAAACTCACCGAGCAGGACGGCGCGCTGAGTGGCGCCAATGCGTATGAAGGCACCGAGTTCATGACCTCGACCGACGAGCGTTTCCGGCCGGTGAATTTGTATAACGGACCCGACGGCGCGCTGTACGTCGTCGATTTTTACCGCGGCCTGATTCAGCATCGAATTTATCTTACCTCGTTTTTGCGCAAGCAGGTGGAGGAGCGTGGCCTCGATAAAGGAACCGGTAACGGACGGATCTGGCGGATCGTGCCGGACGGTGCGCCCACGGCGAAATACGATGTGGGGCTCGCGAAAGCAACGACCCGCGAACTGGTCGGGAAGTTGAGTGATGGAAACGGCTGGGTGCGGGACACGGCGCAGAGACTGCTCATTGAGCAGCGCGATCCCGGCGCTGCGATTGTACTGCGGGAAGCGGCTTTGGATCCGAAGCGGCCCGCCCTCGCTCGCTTGCATGCGTTGTGGACATTGGAAGGCATTGTCGCGGGGATCGATCGCGCGACCGCGGTGGCCGCATTGAACGATGCGGATCCGCGCGTGGTCGCAGCGGCGGTGCGGGTCGCCGAGAGCTTGATCCAGCCGGTCAGCGCGGACGCCGATGTCATCGCGCGCGTGAGCTCGCTCGTGAAGACCCGCACAGAACCTGCCATCCGGCTCCAGCTCGCGTTGTCGCTGGGGCAGGCGAAGACGGCGGCGGCGGCTGCGGCGCTGGCCGAGTTGGTGGTCGAAGCCGGCCGGCAGCCATTTCTGGCGGACGCGGTTGTCAGTGGCTTGGTGGGCCGCGAAGTGGCGTTTGTCGCAAATTTAATCACGACTCCCCGAGCAGAGACGAACAGTAGTGAGGTGATTCGTTTTGCGATCAGTGCCGCCTTGAAGCGCGGCGATGCGCCGGGAATCAATGCCGCCCTGGAATTGGCGGCGAAACCGAGCACGCCGGAATGGGCGCGCACCGCGATGTTGGCGGGCGTTCGCCATTTCCTCCCACGCTCGCCGGACGGCAAATCGCTTACCGGACGTTTGCCGGTCGAACCCAAGCCCTTGTTTGCCCTAGCGGAGCGCAAAGACGCCTCAGGCGCCGCGGCGGAGCAACTCCTGACGCAACTGCGCTGGCCCGGTAAGGCCGGTGCGGATACAGTAGTACGTGCCCTGACGGCGCCGGAACAAGCGCAGTTTGAGAAAGGCAAGGCGCAGTTCGCGGCGCTCTGCGTAGCGTGTCACCAGTCGAATGGCCAGGGACTCGCAGGACTCGCGCCCTCCCTGGTTTACTCGAAGTGGGTGCTGGGCGATGAACGCATTCTCGCCCGCATCGTACTCAATGGAAAAGTGCAGGAGAACCTCATCATGCCGCCGTGGAAAACGGCGCTTGATGATGAGGGCATTGCGGCCCTATTGACCTTTGTGCGGCGGTCGTGGGGCAATGAGGCGGATCCCGTTCCGCCGGCGGCGGTCGCCGCCGTTCGCTCGGCCGTGGCGGGACGCGACGACCCGTTCACCGAAGCTGATTTGCAGGAGGTCGCGCGGACCATGCGACGCTCCCGCCGGTAAGAGATGCAGGGGTGATACCGACATTCCTGTCTGTCATTTGTGGGCGCGCTTTTCGCATTCGCGCCCCGAAAAGCTTCGCCCGCGAACAGGTTTTGTGCATGCTCCGGGTCGCACCCCTTATACGATATGCGACTCGCGACGATCCTTCCCCGCGCGTGTTTGGAGCCTGTTCCAGTGGCCTCGGCACCGGATGGTACGTGGATCGAAATCGCAGGATTGATCGGTCGGGAGGCTCCGCGCATGAAAGACGTATTGCCGTGGCTGACGGCGCACGGGGCGAACCTCACGGAAAGGGCGGCGGCTTGGAAAGGACCTCGGTACCGGGAGAGTGAGTTTTCGTTTTTGTCGCCCGTCCTGCGACCGCCGGCGTTCCGGGATTTTTATGCCTTTGAGCGTCACGTGAAGACGGTGCGGGCCCGGCGCGGACTGGAGGTGCCGCCGGCGTGGTACGAGGTGCCAGTTTTCTATTTTTCCAACCCGAATGCGTTGG
>CAYVDZ010000564.1:0-4229 GCA_964450575.1 uncultured Opitutus sp. | reverse complement strand
TCCCGGGCGGAGCCTTCACATCCCAGAGTTCCCGGAAGGGCAGCGGCGCCACCCGGCCCGGCAGGGTAAGGCCCTTGGACGTGCCGTGGGTAAAGTATAGTTTGCCGTCGGGCGCCCACGTGTGCCCGTGGTTGGCGTGCTCGAGATTGCCGAGATCAGTATAGACCCTGACGTATTCGTCGGCGACATCGTCGCCATCAAGATCACGCACGATGGTGAGATCCGGCGAGTTGCCCACCCACAGATCGCGGCCATGCCAGGCGAGTCCTTGGATGCTGTTGAAACCCTCCGCGAATGTCTTCGCCGTGTCCGCCACGCCGTCACCATTGGTGTCGAGCAGGATCACGATCGTGTCGCCTGGCGTATCCGGTTTCGGATTACGATACTGCGGACCCTGGCCAACGAACAGACGCCCCTGCCGGTCGAACGCCATGGCAGCCGGGTTGCGGATGGCGGGCTCGCGGGCAAAGAGTTCGACCTTCAGCTCGGCGGGCACCGCCGGCAGACTCTCGGATGCATGGATGTATCCAGCCGGGACGGTGCCCAGCAGGGCAATGAGACGCAGAAGAGGGAAACGTACGAAGGTCATAGGGTGTGTACGTAAACGGCGGCGATCGCAGAGGCGGAAACGAAGCGGCGGCGGTTCATAGCTTGAAAAGTTTGCGCGCGTTGCCAGAGAGAACTTTTGCCTCCGTGGCGGCCGGGAGTTTCAGGCTGAGGAACGGTTCGAGAATCTCTTTCGGCTGCACCCAGGGATGGTCGGTGGAGAAAAGCAGCTTGTCCGCGCTACTGAAATCCAGTGCGAAACGCATCGCTTCGGGCAGCGGTGAAACGATGTCCATGTAGATCGAGCGCAGGTATTCGCTGGGCTTGCGCTGGAGATTCTGCGGGCCGCGCTTGAGCACGGTGAGCTGATGATCCATCCGCCCGCAGATGTAGGGCAGCGTGCCGCCGAGGTGCGGGCAGACGAGCTTGAGCTTCGGGTGTTTGTCCAGCAGGCCGCTGGCGATGATGCGCGCCATTGCGATGGTGTTCTCGAACATGTTGCCGAGGGTGTTGGTCAGTTCGTAGCCCTTCACCTGCTCGATGGTCATGGGCTTGCCGGGGTGCAGCAGGATGGGCACGCCCAGTTCCTCCGCGCGGGCGTAGAGCCAGTGGAATTGCGGTTCGTCGCACCAGGCGCCGGAGAGGTTCGAGTAAAGCAGGATGCCGACAAACCCGAGCTTCTTCACGCAACGATCCAACTCGGCGGCGGCGGCTTTCTCATTTTGTAACGGCAGCGTGCAAAGCCCGCGGAACCGCGTGGGATGTTTCGCAATGACACCGGCGAGTGAATCGTGGATGAGCTGCGCCACCGCCGGGCCGTCGTCGCCGAACGACTCCGGTCCGACGACGTTCGTGCTCAATAGCGTGATGGCGATGCCGCTGGCGTCCATCGAGGCGAGCTTGTCGTCCACATCGAGAAAGTGCAGCGGCACCTTCATCTGCCAGTCGCCAATCTTGACGAAGGTGGTGCCGTCCTGAACATAAACGAGCGGGCCGGTTTTGCGCCGGCGCATCAGGTCGAACACTTCGGGAAAGAACAGATGGCTCTGGCAATCCACGAGGCCGGTGGTCGAGACGACCGCCGGCTCGGCACCAACGGCGGCGAGTGCGGGCAACGCGGCGGCGGTAGCGGCGGTAGCCAAAAACTCGCGTCGGCTGAGGGTGGTCGGATTTGTTTTCATAGAGAGGAGGGCTGTGTCTTCTGAAACTGGCGAAACGTGCCGGGACTTGGTGGCTGATTGGAAGAAGGACTCGGTGGCGGGTGGCCGGGGGACGGGAAGGCGTGACAGACCGACCATCAATCAATCGTCGAGGGACTTTCCCGTGGTATCGGGCGCCCACCAAATCACGATCATGCCAAAGGCATAAACGAGACCGGTGATCACGCCGACTTTCGCATAGTCGCCGCCCGACCATGCCATCAATGCGCCGGCAGCAAGGACCCCCGCCGCAGAAGCGAAGCGCCCCGTGTTGTAGGCGAGCCCTGTACCCGTCGCGCGAACCCGCGTCGGGAAGAGCTCGGGGAGCGATAGCGGTAGCCAGCCGAAGAAGAGGGTCGTAACGAAGCCCTGGGCCAGAACCAGCGGGAGAAACCACGTGTCGAGTGGACGGGAGAAAAGAAAGATCCCGCAGGTCAGCGTGACGGAACCGAGGCTGATCAGGAAATAGGACAGACGCCGGCCGAGCAGGTTGGCGACATGGCTGCCGAAGAAGCTGCCAATGATCGCCCCGACCGCCCACCAACCTTGGGTGGATGCCTTGTAGCCGGCGCGCTCGACCCCGCCCACCGCATCTGCCCAGGGAATCATCCACTTCGACGCCGCCCATGCCCCAATGAGGGGGATGCTGCCGAGCAGAATGCCGATGATGGTGATTCGCAGGAGCGGCGGCCGCAGCAATTCGCGCAACGGCACCTCAGTCTTGTCGGTGCGACTGCCGCGACTGGCGAGCCAGCGTGGCGATTCCGGCAGGATCGTGACCGCCACGAGGCCGATCACCGCAAACACCGCACCGAACTCGACCAGCCAGCGCCAGGAGTCTGCCGTCACCGCCCGGAACCGACCCAACTGGGAGACGCAGAGAATTCCAATGTTCATACCCGTACCAATGATACCCGCCACCATCGGGCGGGTCGCGGACGTCCAGCATTCCGAAACCAATGCCACCCCGTTGGGCCACATGCCCCCAACGCCAAGTCCCGTCAGGAAGCGCAGCACCAGCAGCTGCTCTTGCGACGTTGCGAAGGCACCGGCCGCGCCGGCGAGCGAGAGGATGAGGATGCTGATGCCGGTTGCACGGGCCCGGCCGATCCGATCGCCGAGAGAACCAAGGAAGATACCGCCGAACGCGCCGCCGAGCATAAGCGCGGCGGTGAAGCGCGCGAACCAATCGCCTGCGAGTCCGGGTGCAACCGCCTCACCCAGCAAGTCGCGGCTGATCGATAGGGAAGCCAAGGGCATCAGCCCCAGTTGGAATCCAGCGCCCATCAGGCCGGAAAAAGCGACGAAAAGAATGGCTGCACGCTGCCTGTTGGTGAGGGCGGTCGGGGTGCTCATGGAATGGATTCGATGACCTGACCGGCGGAAAGCACGGCGATGATGGCACTGTTGTCGAGGTCACCGCAGCCCGCAGCCTCGGCCTGCTCGAGCACGGCGCGATGGGCGGTACTCAGAGGCATGGGCAGTCCGGCTTGCTGGCCGATGCTCACGATCAGGCGTACGTCTTTCAGGTGCTGGGAAAGGCGCGCATCCGGTGCGAAGTCACGGTTGATCATCCGCTCCCCCTTGGTATCCATAATCCGGGAATACGCGGCGCTCCCGCGCATGACTTCAAGGGTACGCGCAAGATCGAGCCCAAACGACTGGGCAAAGGCCAGCCCCTCGGCCAGCGCGGCCCGGTTCAGACCGAGGACCAGATTGGTAACCAGTTTCATCTTCGCCCCGGTTCCCGCCGGCCCGGTATGAAATGTCCGCTGCCCCACGGCGCTAAAAATGTCAGCACAGGCTGCGAAGGTCTCGAGCGCTCCACCCACCATTAGGGTGACGGCCCCGGTCCGCACCTGCGCGCTGCTACCGGAGATCGTCGCGTCAAGATAGCCGACCTGACGGGCCGTGAGTATTTCCGCAACCTGCTCCGTACTCACCGGATCGCCCGTCGTGGTGTCGATGACGACCAGCCCCGGGCGTAGAGCCGGTCCACAAACCTTAAGCACCTCGTTGACCTCGTGGTGACTCGGCAAACTGAGCAGCACGTGATCGCAGCTTCGAAAAACCTGCTCGGCGGCCTCCGCAACCCCGCCGCCAAGTCGGCGCAAATTCTGCAGACAGCCCGGATCAAGATCCCAGCCAACCACCCGGAATCCGCCGGCGATCAGGCGCTCGGCAATGGCACTGCCGATCAGGCCGACGCCGATGAGGCCGATCATGTTTTTCTCTTTGTTCATAAGGTGGAGCCGTCCGAGCGGGTGGCGGCGGAGCAGATGACGTCGACCGGGATAGCGCGGGATGCTCCCGCACGCCTCGGCTGCATCGACAGAGCGGAGCCCACTCTAATGCGGACCGTTCTAATATCGAACGAATTTGCGCTGGGATGGACCTGGGGAAGCCGGGAGTTCAAAATAAATGCTTCTCGATGAGGGGCGGACTGGGGCGAGGCAGAACCCGAGACGGGGTGCGAGCCCCTAG